>JAEOTF010000087.1 GCA_016840025.1 Candidatus Hodarchaeota archaeon | reverse complement strand
CAGCAGTTAATAAATATGGATATGGAAAATATAAGAACGTTGTAACTAGTATTGAGTTTGAACGGATATTGAGTGCTAGTGGTCCTTATGCTGGAAGAGTTTTGAGACCTTCTGATGGAGATATTCCAGAAAAAGTGGCTTTTCTTCAATGTGTAGGATCAAGGGATTATTCGGGAGAAGGACAGCCATATTGTTCATCAGTATGTTGTATGTATACCGCAAAGGAGGCTGTAATTGCTCATGAACATCAACATGAAGTAAAACCTACCATTTTCAGTATGGATATCAGAGCTTATGGAAAAGATTTTGACAAATATATTATTAGAGCTCAAGAAGAATATGGTATTCGATATATAAGAAGTAGAATTTCCTCAGTAACAGAAGTTCCTGAGACAAATGATTTAGTACTTCGCTATGAAACGGAAGACGGTAAGGTTATTGAAGAAAATTATAATATGGTTGTTTTAAGTGTAGGATTAAATCCTCCAGATGATGCAAAATATCTTGCTGAGAAATTTGGAATTGAATTAAATGAATATGATTTTGCGAAAACAGATATCTATAATCCAGTACAAACTTCTAGACCTGGTATTTTTGCTTGTGGTGCTTTCTCACAACCTAAAGATATCCCCGAAACAGTCACTCAAGCGAGTGCTGCAGCGGGTTGTGTTGATCAGCTTTTATATGAAAAAAGAGGTACTTTAATCACTGAAAAAACGTTACCTCCAGAAATTTTTGTTGCTGGACAACCACCACGTATAGGTGTATTTATTTGTCATTGTGGAATCAATATCGGTGGATATGTAGATGTTCCAGAGGTAACAAGATATACAGGTACTCTTCCAAATGTAGTTATGGCGGATCGAAATTTATATACTTGTTCTGCTGATACACAAGGAATTATAAAAGAAAAGATAGAAGAATATCACCTAAATCGTGTTATAGTCGCATCATGCACCCCAAGAACTCATGAACCGTTATTCCAAGAAACAATTAGAGAAGCAGGGTTAAATAGATACTTGTTCCAGATGGCTAATATCAGGGATCAATGTAGTTGGGTTCATATGAACCAACCTGAAGAAGCCACACAAAAAGCAAAAGATCTAGTAAGAATGGCGGTAAACAAAGCAAGAAGAATAGCTCCTATAGATAGAATAAAACTAGGAGTAACAAAGAAAGCAATGGTAATTGGAGGAGGTATTACTGGTATGGTTGCTGCTCTTAATTTTGCTTCTCAAGAAATTGAAACTCACTTAATTGAAAAGGAAAGCGAATTAGGGGGTTTTGGAAGACATATTTATCACACACTTGAGGGAGGAGACGTTCAAGCTTATCTTGAAGAATTAATTTCAAAAATAAAATCGAATAAGTGCATTCATGTTTATACAAATGCAGAAATTGAACA
The DNA here is from genome assembly GCA_016840025.1 of Candidatus Hodarchaeota archaeon. The sequence goes on along the minus strand of JAEOTF010000087.1, from coordinate 1,880 downwards.
ATTAGATGGATATATAGGAAATTTTAAAACAACAGTAGCTTACGGTCAAAAGAAAGAAAGAGTAGAATTTGATCATGGAATAGTGATTGTAGCCACTGGTGCTAAAGAGTATAAACCGAAAGAATTCCTTTATGGTCAGAATGAAAATGTAATTTTACAATCAGAATTTGAAAAGATCTTAAATACTAATGGAAAGATTAAAAATAAAAACTCAATCGTAATGATTCAATGCGTAGGATCACGAAATGATGAACATCCTTATTGTAGTAAAATGTGTTGTGCAGAAGCTATTAAAAACGCATTGTTAGTGAAAAAATTAAATCCATCTAGTGAAGTGATAATTCTATTTCGAGATATTAGGACTTATGGATTTAAAGAAAAATACTATAGAAAGGCAAGAGAAGAGGGTGTCATTTTCTTAAGGTATGACGAGAATAATCCTCCTGAAGTTTTTCAAAATGGATCATCCCTTAAAGTAAACCTAAAATCTCCAACAGCGGGTGAGTTATCTTTACCTGCAGATTTGCTAGTGTTAAGTGCAGGTATTGTAGCCTCTCGTGAGGAGAATGAAGATCTTGCTAAAATGTTAAAAGTACCCTTAAATGATGATAATTTTTATTTAGAAGCCCATGTTAAGCTTCGTCCAGTAGATTTCGCTACGGAAGGAGTTTTTGTTGCTGGATTAGCTCACTGTCCAAAAACTATTGAAGATTCAATATCACAAGCTAATGCAGCTGTTTCAAGAGCATGTACAATTCTCTCTAAAGATGAAATTGAAGCAGAAGGGAAAACAGCTGTGATTGATATAGCTCGTTGTATAGGGTGCGGTATGTGTGTAGAAAATTGTGCGTATAATGCCATAGAATTGATTGAGGATAGAAGATTTGGACTCGTAGCATCAATTAATCAAGCATTATGTAAGGGATGTGGAGCATGCAGTGGGAATTGTCGATGCAGTGCCATTGACATTTTAGGCTTTACAGCCGAACAAATATATGAAATGATAACAGCGAGGTTATAAGAGGTTAAAAAAAAATGACCGAAACAGTTTTAGAAAAGAAAGTTGAAGAAAAGTGGGAACCAAAGATAGTTGCGTTCTTATGTAACTGGTGTTCGTACGCCGGAGCTGATTTGGCAGGTGTAAGCAGAATCCAGTATCCTCCCAATATACGAATAGTACGTGTCCCCTGCAGCGGTAGGGTAAACCCTTACTTTATTATAAAGAGTTTAACGGACGGTTGGGATGGTGTATTAGTTTCAGGTTGTCATCCTGGTGATTGTCATTATATCAGCGGAAATTTAGTTGCTCGAAGGCGTTTTGCAATATTAAAAGAACTTTTAGAATTTTTTGGGATTGAACCTGGAAGAGTTAATTTTATGTGGGCTTCCGCAGCGGAGGGGGAACGCTTTGCCGTTTTAGTTCGGAAGGCTACAAAAATTGTAAAAGAGTTAGGACCTAATACAAAATTTCAAAAGGAGTGGTAAGAGATGGATATTGAGGCAGAAAATAAAGAAATTGAAACCACAATTAGAGAGATTGCGAAGAAATTACTAAGTGAAAATCAAGTGGATGTCATAATCGGATATTCTGAGGGTACTATACCTTTAAGTTCTACCCCGATTATAATTAGAAAAGAAGAACAAGTTGACAAATTAATCTGGAATAACTTATGTTATATTAATATTGCTAGATATTTAGCTCCTTTAATGCCCCAACTTTGTGATTCAGAGGGTAAACCTCTCAAAATTGGAGTTGTTGCAAAAGGATGTGTTGGTAGGGCAGTAAATATGCTAGCTGCAGAGAAACAGATTAACCTAGAAAACGTAAAGATGATTGGGATTAATTGTAATGGAAATGTAAATAGGAGCCTAATCGATCT
>JAEOTF010000086.1 GCA_016840025.1 Candidatus Hodarchaeota archaeon | reverse complement strand
TGCTTGATTCAATAAAATCGCTTGATTTAGTTATTTTAGGTGAACCATCTAACTTGCGATTAGCTCATGGGCATAGGGGAAGAGCTGAAGTTGAAATACTTTGTAAAGGTCAAACAGCCCATGCAAGTATGCCTAAAATCGGTAAGAATTCTGTTAATGACGCAGCGACATTTTTAAATTTTATAAAAAATGATATGAACATCCTTCTAAAGGATCCTATTCTTGGTATTGAAACTATAACTTGTACACATATATCTTGCTTGCCTGGACATGGACCAATAATTCCCGACCGTTGTAAGTTGATTCTTGACCTTCGTATAGTCAGAGGGGATTCGGAAGATAAGATATTAAACCGAATTCGGTTATTAATTAGTCGATTACATCAAAATAATCTGTTGGAAGGTAAAATTGTAGTCAAAATTCTTCAGGAAAAACTCATAACACATACAGGGTATAAAGAAGAAGTTATAAGGTATTTTCCTGCTTGGTATTTCGATAAGTCATCCGAATTTGTGCAAAGAGCTCTTCAATCTTTAAATCAAGTATTAGAAAAAAATGTTAAACTCATTACTTGGCCATTCAGTACAGACGGCATTGAATCAGCAGGTCGTCGAGGTATCCCTACGATTGGTTTTGGACCTGGAAATGAGCAGTTAGCTCACCAACCTAATGAAAATATACACGTTACGCAAATACAAGCTGCAATTAAAGGATTCACTCACCTCTTATATGAATTCGTTGTATCTTAAGAAAAAAATTTCATTGTTATCTCTATATTATTTCCTACGGAAGCTAGAAGATGTATGACAGCATAGAAAAATTTGAGGACTTATTACTTACAGCACAACAGCTGTGGAAGACTAAAAAGGTCGCGGAAGCATCAAAAGCTTTTAAGAAAGCGGTGGATTATACTATAGAAGTTTTAGAAGACGAGGAAGACTTTGAGTATTACCTCTCCCGACTTAGTGGTGCAATTTACCGTGCAGTGAAAGAACAAAAGCAGTATAGACAATATCGTTATCTTATAGAGTACCTGGAACAATTAGTGCGAGTAAATGAGATGTTAGATGACTCATTTCAGCTAAGTCAAAGTCTTTTAGATCTTGGGCGAAACCTAGTATTAGTAGAACGATTTCAAGAAGCGGAAGAGTGCTATGAACGCGCCTTATCAATAACTGGTTCAAGAGACCCTAAACAACTAGTTTATCTTTCTAACCTATTTGTTGAACTTCATTCACGTCAACCAGAAATCAGAAACCTCGCTAAAGTTCGAAATATTTTTAACTTAGTGAATAATACTGCACAGAGACTCAGGGAAGCCACTTGGTTCAAAGCGAAATTATATAGAAATATTGCTTATCTATTTAAAGAAGAAGACCCTGAATTTGCGATTTTCCAAGCTGAAATTGCAGCAAAAACATATCATAAGCTAAGTGAATGGCTTTATTCTAGAAGAGAACGCGATTATAAGCAAATTAACAATGCAATAGTAGAAGCATTTCGTATGGCGAAGTTTTCGGGCAATACTCACCTTATAATTCTTTCTTTGAAAGATTATTTGAAAATAGTAGCTAGGGCGCGACCTCCTTATCAACTTCGTGAATATATTGAAGAGTTCAATAAATTTTGGAGTGATAGTGAGATTTTTAATGAATATAAACCTGAATTGATTGAATTAAGTGAAATCATTGCTGATTTGGAATATAAAAAATTCCAAAATCTTCCACGAGCGATAGAATTATACAAAAAAGCTATACAATTCTCACAGGAATCAAAATCTTTTTCAAAACAAACTTTACTACTATGTGCATTATCGGATGTTAATCGGGTAGCTGGTGAACTGGAAGAAAGTCTTAAGTTATTAATCGAAGCTGAAAACTTAGCAGAAACCCTTGACGATCAGAATAGAAAAGCAAACTGCACAAAAAAAATTGCCCATGTTTATCGAAATTTTGGTGATTATACAGCTGCAGCACGGAAATATGAAAAAGCACTAAGCTTAAATTTGAAAGATGAGAATTTGAGAAGTGAATGTCTCACTGGACTATCCCACATCTATTCCCTACGTGACGGAAATTATGAAAAGGCTTTAGAACTCCGTAAGCAAGCAATGAAATTCTCACGTAAAAGAATCGGTTATAAAATGATTTTATCTGCCACCTTAGGTATGTTACTACGGTTTAATGCCTTCAAAGAAGCTAAATCCGCAATTTATGAATTGAAAGAATTAGAACGAACTTTAACAGACAAATCTGTTAATTTCAATATGCGTGGGCTCTACAGCTTAAGATTAGGTAGATATTCTGATGCTAATCAATTTTTGTCGAAATCTTTAGAATTTGGTTCACAATTAGATGAACAGGGATACGGGAAAAAATGGCGATTATTTCCGCAAGAAAGCCTTATTAGTTGTTTAATTTCAGAAGGAAAAATTGATGAAGCTGAAGTTTTAGCAAAGGATGCTCTTGCTACTTCTTTAGAACCCCCGATCCATTATAATGGAGTAATCCTAAATCACCGGCAATTATCAAGCATTGCGATGCACAAGGGAGAATTTCATACAGGATTAGAACATCTTCATCAAGCCCTGGAGTTTGTTGATGAGAGACGTCTTCACTACCGAAAACCTGGTATACACGAAATGACTGCGATTCTCCAGTATCGAAGTGGGAAATTAGATGAAGCCCATCATAGCTTATTAGAAGCAATTTCTATTTATAATGAACTTTCCAATCCATATTTTAAGATAAAACATGCAAAACTCTTATCACGTTTAGGTAATCATACACAAGCAGGGGGTTTGTTCTATGAAGCTTCTAAGGCGAGTCAATACCATCCCATCAAATCCTTTCTCAAAATCCTAAGTTTATATGAACTTTCATTCGAAAAGAAGGGAAGTTCTGAAGAAATTAGTTATCTTAAGGAAGCTGTTGGTATCTGTAGAGGAATTAATGGGAATACAGAAGAGAAAGAGGTTAGTAGCACTTTTAAATTCTGGGAAAGAATATTAGAAATCCGAGTAACTGGATTAACACTTCTTAATGATTATAGTGGTATATTGGACTTGAGAAAAAAGATTAGTGATATTTTGGCAACAGAAATTTTTCTTTCACAAATGGAGAAGAGAATAATTGAGAGGAATATTCAAATTGCTGAAGTTATATCAAAAATACTTTCTGAGAATCGTTTTCCTAACCCATCCGAGACCTCAGACATTATGGATTTAATAAGAGAAATTGCTGACATTGATCCTCTTGAATATAGTAATAAAGTTCGACTATTCAAGTCCAATGTAGAAGACCGCTTTACTGAAGAGAACGTTGAGTATTTTATCCGAGAATTTCTATTTTCTCCGCCCTCAAAGCGTTTTCCTATGTGTCCTCAGCATTATTTTGTCTACACTGATGAAAATTATGATTGATGGCGAATACTAAAATAATCTTCAGATATTTGTGAAATTCAAAGGTTTGCGAATATAGTCAATATTTCATACATTTCGTTTTGTTAGAACATTTTTAGCGATGATTAAATGCTGAACCTCGCTTGTACCTTCATAAATCGTTAAAACACGCGCATCTCTATAATGTCGCGCTACTCCATATTCTTCGATAAATCCATAACCTCCATGGATCTGAATTGCTTGTCCACAAACTTCTTGTGCCATTTCACTGGCATATAACTTTGCCATACTAGCTTCTGTAGAAAATGCTCGTCCTTCATGCTTATGATGAGCGGCTATGAGGTACATGCTACGAGCTGCATGAATTTTAGTTGCCATCTGAGCTAGTTTCATTTGATTAATCTGAAATTCGCCTATAGTACGACCAAACTGTTTACGTTGTTTAGAATATTCAAGAGCTTTTTGATAGGCTGCATTGGCAATACCAACACTTTGAGCAGCTATATCTATACGAGATGCCGTTAATCCTCTTAAAATTAAAGAGTACCCCTTGTTCTCTACACCTAAAAGATGTTTTAGCGGTACAATATAGTTTTTGAAGCTAATCTCTCCTGTAGCAGATCCATGAAGACCCATTTTTCTTTCCAAACGTACTACATTCACACCTGGTCGTTTAAAATCGATTATAAAGGCACTTAATCCTCTAGATCCCTTCTTTTTGTCAGTAGCAAATAATCCCACCCCTATATCCGCTACTCCTGCATGCGTGATGAAGATCTTCTGTCCGTTTATTTGCCAAGATCCATTATCTTGTTTCTCTGCAGTACACTGAACTGAGCTTAGATCACTACCACTGTTTGACTCTGTAAAGGTGAGCGCACCAAAGCACTTACCTATAGTCATTTTAGGTAAATATCTTTCCTTGGCTTCTGATTTTCCATGTTTAAGGATAAGATCCAAAGCAGTTCCATGGGCGGGAAGGAAAAGGGATAGTGATGCATTTGAACGTGTAATCCGTTCAATGGCTGCAGTATGTAACGCATAAGAAAGCCCCATTCCTTCATACTCTTCTGGAGCAAAAAGACCGAATAGATCATTATCAGC
>JAEOTF010000017.1 GCA_016840025.1 Candidatus Hodarchaeota archaeon | reverse complement strand
GGAAAAGAAGACAAGTTCAAGCTCTCGGATTTCTAGATAAATTAGCTTCTATTCGATACGTAGTTGAAAGCGTTGCTGAGGTTAGAGCCAGTCCTGAAAAAACAATTGAAGCTGTCATTAATGAAAGCAAAAAGGCAATAGAGGAAGATGGAGCAGAAGTTATTATTCAAATGTGTGGCGCAATGGTAAACTATTATGAAGATATTCGAAAAGAACTAAATGTACCAGTGGTAGAGCCTGTCAGAACTGCGGTAAAATATGCTGAAAGTTTAGTGAGGCTAGGTCTGACTCAGAGTAAAATTTCATATCCGCGACCCAGAGAAAAAAGAAGAGTATTTTAATTCTAATTGAATGCGAGCGAAAAATATCTAGATTTCTAATTTCTAACATATTTTTAAATAGACGTCACAAGATTCTCTAAAAATGATTACATGTCAACAATAATTCAAGTTGGAGATATTAAAGCTGAAAGAGGAACTAAAGCGTTTGGATACCTTAAAATTGATGAAACAAATGGTATGACAATTAGCCTACCAATTGGTATTGTGAATGGAGCGAAACCAGGGCCAATCCTTAGTTTAACTGGTTGTACTCAAGGCAGTACTTATACTGGACCTGAAGCTGCTATAAGAATTTGGAGAGAGACTGATCCTAAGGAACTCTGTGGAGCAATAATCACTGTACCTGTTGTTAATGTTCCTTTATTTAATGCTAGAGTAACACGTCAAAATCCAATAGATAATAGAATTATTGAAAGGCAGTGCTTTCCTGGTAATCCTGAAGGGACTAATAGTTTTGTTATCGCACATAAATTATTCAGTGAAGTGATTTTGAAGTCTCAATATCATATTGATTTTAGAGGAGGAGACTTAGATGAGGTTGAAACGCACTTCATACTTTATCAAGTTACTGGGAACAAGGAAATTGACGATGAGCAAAATGCTATTGCTAAAATTTGTGGTCAGAAATATTTGTTTAGAGTAAATTGGAATGAATCAAGAAGAAGTAATTTATCTGGTTCAGCAGTTGCAAATGGTGTTGTTTCAGTTATTGCAATGTGTTGTAGAGGGATGGGAGAATATCTTGAGTCGGATATTACCGTTAATGTTGAATTCGCAACAAATGTAATGAAGTACCTAAAAATGATTCCTGGTGAGGTAAAACCTGTTGAGAATCAACTTGTCTTTGATAAACCGGGTAGGATCACCGCAAAACATGGTGGATTGTGGCATCCCAAGATTGGATGGGCTTCACTTCTTAAAGAGGGTCAGGTTATTGGACATGTTAAAGATTTGAAAGGTGACGTTCTTCAAGAGGTAATTTCTCCTGTTGACGGAATAGTTCACGTTCTTAAACCAGCACGGGTAGTTCATAAAGGAGAAACCTTATATTCATATCAAACCCTGAAGCCAGCTTGGGATTAATAGAATCCTTTCTCTTTTGTAAATAAATTTTAAGTTATTGTTCTGACGTTTTTGCCTATTCCAATTAAGTAGTCTCCCTCGTAGATGGCTGGTGAAAAGATCATATCTATGATACCATCTGTAGGTGCATATATTTCTTCTAATACTTCTCCGAACAGATCTTTGATTACTCCTATTTTTTCTCCTTTCGATATTTTATCTCCTGCTCTGACGTGAGAGATGAAGAAGCCCCCCCGTTTTGCATAGATCGCGTAGGTGTTATAGACTTGGGCAGATGGGGGGATTTCAGGTGTTCCTTCTAACATTTTTAGGTATTTCATTACATTAATGCAGCCCTTATAGGTTCTTTCAATGATGTCGTGTTGACATCTACCCATTCCTCCTGCTTCAGTGATTATCGTGATGGGCATTTCAAGACTGGAGGGTTTTCGGCCTGGTCTTGGAAGACTTTCTCTAATATATTTTAAGCCAAAGTTTCTGGCTAAAGTTAATCCCATTTCGTCTCTTTTGTTATCGGTACCGGTTTTTCTGTAGGTTATGGTTTCGTTGAGGTCTTCTTCTAAGTCTCCTCCGTGAAGATTCAATCTGTAATCTGCTTTTGAAATGACTTCCTTATAGAATACGCTGGCAATTTGATAACTTAGTAATGGGTGGCCTGATCCACCTTGAGGAATCTCAGGAACGTAACATCTTGAAAGATCCCTATAATCGACAGGATTACCATGCATCCATCTTGCCTCGAAAGCTAGAGTGTTAACAATTGGTACAATTATAACTACTCCATTGATTTTTTTGGCGTCTAAATCGGTCATGAGGGTTAAACAAGCGCCTGGGCCATTATACTCTGATCCATGCTCGCCTCCATTTATCAATAAAACGGGGCCTTTTCCTGAGCCATTAATTATCATGATGGGTATCTGATAGCGACCTGCTGGTTTTTCTGAAATTTTTAAATACCCTTTAATTTTTTCACCTTTAGAAGCTTCAAGATCCTGAATTTTAAAAACATCTTTAGACATTTTTATGTCTTGAATTGATTGACTTGAGGTATAATATATTTTGCGCGAGAGGATAACACCTAAGTAAAAAGCGCTCACATATGGAAATCAATAATAGAACGAAACAGATTAATATTTTGAAGGGAATTCAAAAAAAATGGAAAAATTAGACATTCTTATCAAATCGGGTAAAATTGTAGATGGATCAGGAAATCCCATGTATAAAGGAGATGTTGGGGTTTCAGACAAGAAAATTGCGAAAATCGGGAAAATAGATGAAAGTGACGCACATCGTGTCATCGATGCGAAGGGACTTATCATTTCACCGGGATTCATAGACTGTCACTCACATTCGGATTGGTCAATCTTGTTACACCCTACAGGCGACAGCAAAATAATGCAAGGCGTCACAACAGAGATGAATGGACTATGTGGCTATGCATGTGCACCAATAAAGAAGGATGAATGGTGGAAGCTCCTGTATGTGAGAATGACTGTGGGTTGGTCCATGCACTACACAGCTGCAGCCTATAACTCATGGCCTCTTCCATATGGAAAGCAACTCGAGGTCGACTGGTCTTCAATGAAGGAGTTTTTGGATCGAGTTGAAGAAACTGGAATCGGAATGAATTTTGCAATGCTATTTGGTCATGGATCGATCAGATATTATGTAATGGGTTTGGAAGCTAGACAAGCGGAAAAAAATGAATTAAATAAAATGAAAACACTAGCCGAGCAAAGCATGACTGAAGGCGCTTTTGGAATGTCCGCTGGATTATCTGGTTGCCCTGGTTGCTGGGCCTCAACAGATGAACTTACGGAACTATGTAAGGTGGTTAAAAAATACAACGGAATCTATATGCCGCATCAAAGGACCAGCCGTGAAACTGTACACATAAAAGAAACAATTGAAATCACTGAAAAATCAGGCTGTCGTACATGTATGTCTCACACACGTCTAAACCCGGAAACACAGAAACTAGTAGATGATAAGAGAGCTGTGGGATTAGACATTACTTTTGATTATTTCCCATATCCAGGTTCGATTGCAGGAAATATAGTGTATATGCTACCCCATTGGCTGTCTAGGCATAGAGAAAATGGGTTCAAGTCCATAATAGAAGAGCTAAAAGATCCAAAAATTAGAGAAAAGTTCGAAAAAGAAGATTATCCTAGGTGGATATTACAAAGGTCCTCAATACCTGGAAGTTATGAACATACATTTGATAAAGGGCAAAAGGGAGGAACAACCCTACAACAGGGATCAACTCCTGTTCCTAACTGGGAATTTATGCAATTACAGAAAGTTTGGACTAGGAAGAACAGAAAATATATTGGTAAGACTTTTTCAGAAATTGCTGAAGATAGAGGAGTCGACCCATGGACAGCTTGGTTCGATATAATTTGCGATGAGGGTGGCTATGCTAGATGGTTAAACATGTATTCTAAAGACTTGAACGATGTGTATAATCCTGAATTTGAAGCTCAATTGAAAATCCCTTATGGGTGCATAGAATCTGATGGTCCCTTAGAATCCCCTCGAGGAGTAACAATATCATCAGTAGATCCTAGAAGTTATGGGACATTCCCACTTGTGCTTGGGGAGTATGTGAGAAAAAGAAAAGTGTTGTCATGGGAGGAAGCTATAAAAAGAATGACATCAAACCCAGCGAGAGTAATGGG
>JAEOTF010000085.1 GCA_016840025.1 Candidatus Hodarchaeota archaeon | reverse complement strand
TTTGGATTACGTTGTCATCGCTGTTAATAAAGATCACTACGTCTTTTTCAGCCTTACCCTGGATTTCCAAGGCATCAAATCCCGAAAATTTCATGTATGGCCCAAAATACCCTCCAACATTGCTATCTATTATGATTCCCGTCAGCGGGGAGATGGTAGTGACAATTGATTTTCCCGATCCCGGGTAAAACGAGGTTCCTCCTAACGGTCCCGAGGCAATACAGATCTCATTTTCCGGGTCATTCCATTTCACAATTTTATCTTTAGGAAGAGAATTCCACATCAGCCATAGGTCAAAACCTTTTCCACCGATAAATTTCTCTTTCATTTCATCGGTAACTGGCTTAATTTTAATTTCATTTGTAGACAGGTTGATATAGAGCGTTCTATTTTGGTATCCTTTTTCTATCTCTGTTTTTTCAAATTTAAGTTCACCAATCGGCATGAACTTTTCACCACTCATTTTTAACGTCCAAATATTTTATTATAAGAAATGGTACAAATCATCCTAGCAAAGAAATTAATCACTTTTCTGTTTTTTTTCTTTTTTTTCGTTATGGTGGTCATGCATAACGAAAATTCTGCTCAATAAAAACAAATACTAATTTTAGCAATAAACTGCTGATTAAAGCCGATTATTCTTTACGTAAGGTTTCTGTCCGGTGAGCACGTTCTATGTTAGAGTTTCTGCTTAACGAGAACATTCATCAATTCCGAATGTCGCGCCTTTACAACCTGGATCAATTCAGCTCGAAGACTTTCATCATTGACTAGCTCCCTAAGTTCCCAAATTTTTGCAGCGAGTTCATCATCCCCAAGAATGTATTGAATCCAAAGAGCTATATCAGATCGGGGATGTGCTTCAACTTCGTCATCTATCTTCCCTTCCAAGTCGAGTTTGGTCGTTCGATAGAGATGATAATTAAGTGATATATCATCTATTTCTCCCAGATGAATCAATAATTCAGTGAGATTTCTAGCTACCGCAATATTTTTCTGTGTATCGGGATTTCTAAAAATAAAGGCATCTCGTTTGTCTTGTTGCTTTTTGATACTCTCTTCAGCTATTTCTTTAAGCGTGCATCGATTCATCTTATCCGATTCCTCTGCAAAGGTCATCCCTTTTTTTCATAAGGGATAAATGTGGACTTTTTTCGTATAAACAGCAGTTGTTTGCTTGATTTTTCAATTTACTTTAATTGATATTGGTAATATCTCGGCTACAAAGTAATCCGCTCTAGGCAATAATCTCAACTACAAAATAATATACCCATATTACCTTTATTAAAAGCAATATGATGTCATTAGTAACTTCCACGATGAAACAGCGTACGCCTACTCGGTCATTGCTGACTTTCTTGTCTAAAATAGAACCAACGATTTCTTCTCCTTCAGTAAAATTGACAGAGCCCATGGAGAAAGTTTCTAGTGTACGAGGCGTGCTCTTTACCTTATCTCTTCCTAACACCGTCGCCCTTATGATTGATACAGTAACTTCAGACCAACCCGACCGAGTAGGTCTTTTTCTCCAGTCAGAAGGATTCAAACGTCTTTTAGGTTATACCAATATTGCAGATGTCACGAAACTTCTTTCTTCTCCACCTCAAACACTTTCAATTGATATAGTTCAGTCATATCTACCTAAAATTCGTTTTGATGCTGCCTGTGAAATTCTTGCTGCTCTTGCTTTAGGGACTCGTCGTCAAACCCGTTTATCGACTCTTGATAACAAATAACTTCAAGACAAACGTCACTGAATGTAGTATCTTCTATCTTACACTGCCTAAAACCTTAATTTAATCATTTCTTCCAATAGATTGTATGTTCTGCACTTCTTATTGCAAGATGTTTCATTTCTTGCTTCTTAATTCCCCTATAGATCGGAGTATTTAGTCTATTTAATCTTCATTAGAAGATTCGAGAATTCTACGTAGAATTTTTGCAGAAAACCAATCCCAAGCTTCCTTGAATCCCTCACCTGTTAACGCTGAAGTAAGATATACACCGAATGTATGTGGTTTTTCAGCGAGTATCTCAGAAAGACCTAGTTTTTCAATTACTTCGGACAAGCTTGCAGAATCCGGAAGATCAGCTTTGTTAGCTAAGAACATCAGAATGGTTTCAGAACCTAACCATTCAACTACTTGATAGAACCAACGTTTCCCATCTATTAGGACATCAGAATCAGCAGAGTCAAACACAAAAATGACTCCAACGGCTTGAGCAACATACGGCTGCCACATACTATGGGCAAAACTTGCTTGGCCACCCATATCAATCGCAGTGAATAAGGTTTCCCCTACTTCTAGTTTTTCTGCATTCATTCCCATTGTAGGGATCTCTTCTTCGGTAATCAAGTGTTCTTCTCCTTTGATTCGATGAAGAAGGGTGGTCTTACCTGCATTTGAAAGTCCTACAAAGGTAATATAGCCAGAAACTTCTCGTCCAAACAAGTAACCGATACTCATCCGCAAACACTCTATTGACTTTTTTTTCCGAATTTAATTAGCATCTTCGGTTTCGAGTTTTCAATCAAGGATTATACTTAATGTTTTTCTTTCTTATTATTCTGAGAAGATAAGATAATGCATATTTCATTCGATGTTTAACGTCTTCCGAAACTCTTAACGACGGAAAAATTGATGGTTGGTTTTATGATTATAATTCCCTAGATTTAGAGAAGCCTTTTAATCGTGATTGGCTCATCGGGATAATTTTTGATTTCTTAATTCATAGGGCTGGTAAAAGACTGTTCATAAGGCTAGTATAAGGCAATCTCGGTATTCAAATGAGCGAATTTTCAATTTATCTCCTCCTTTAGCCGCTGTTCGCTTATCCAGCGGCATCCTCCTCACTTTAACCGGTCAATTGTAGATTTACCAAAAGTCATAGTATACGTATTCAAGCTTTTGCCCTCTGTTAATGTGAAGGCTGCGTTGAATACAAATGTTTTATTTCGAATATTCGACTATCGAATACTATATAAGGAACTTCGAACAAAAGTATAGTTGAGGAAAAAAAATGGTTCGGACAGAAGAACCACGAGATTTGAATTCATATCTCGGTAAGGACTTATCGGAATTAGTTATTTTAAGTGCATTAAGTCCTAATGAAGGTTTAAGCGCATATCAACTAATTAAAAACATCAAAGAAGCAACTAAAAATAAGATTTCATTACGTGCTGGTACTATTTATCCACAAATGGAAAAATTGGAAAAAATCGGGCTACTTCGTAGACATGTAGAAGATACAAAATCGCGTTACGAAGGAGTACGACGTCAAAGATCCGTTTATTTACTAACTGCCAAGGGAGTGAATCGTTTAAACGAAAGAAGGGCAGATTGGGCGAAACTTCAACAAACCATCAACCAACTATTAGAAAACCAGTTATGAGGGTCAAGAAATGAATAGAACAAGTCAACAAATTCAACGTCAAAGGCAATCAAATTCCTCTACATCTGATTTCTTGGTTCGTTTTCAAGATATATCAACGTATTTCAGCCCTGATGCATGGCAGCTAGTCATTTCATTCTTAATTAACCTTCAAGAAAAGTTAGAACAATTTAATATCTCAATGGAACAACAAACTACTGTTTTTAATGGCATTGAAGAATTCATACAAGAATTCATTGAGGAGTATAGAGATAACGGAATAATTAATTTCGAAAACAGTATTGAATTAATTGGCGAAATAGGATCTCCATCGGAAATCCTGCAAGCAATTGAAGTTTCTATTGAAGAAATTAAAAGTCGGACGAATATATTAGAAAATCCTAAATCTAGAAAAAAACACGAAAAAGGCAATAAACTCCTTTGCAGGTACTGTAGTTGGGCAAACGAGTCAGACGCACGATTTTGTGAAAACTGTGGAAGGAAGATATATGAATTAGTTGAAGCTACAAATCCTATTCAACTTCCTCAAGCAATCATTAATCATCCCTTCAAGACATCAATTTTGTTGTCATACTTGGCATTAATCATTCTAGGAAGTATTGGAGTTATTATCAGTCCTTTATCCTCTCCTTCAACTTATTCTTATAATCAGGTAGGATTAGGTGATTTCCTCGGTGATATTCTACAAGAAGTCATCGGTCCTGCCATTGTTCTTGGCTTAATACTCGGTTTTTTAATAAAATGGATTTATAGAGAGGAAAGATCCACTAAATATAGAAGTATGGCAATACGAAATGGAGATATGAGGATCGAGTAAATGAATAATAACCTAAAAGTTCAGCTTCAAGAATTATCTGGTTCTTTTACCCCTGATGCATGGCAATTAATCAGTTCATTCTTAACTAATCTCCAAAAAAAGATGGATCAATTTGATATAACCCCAGAACAACGGAGCACTATTTATAATGGGATAGAGGAATTCATTCAAGAGTTCGTAGAAGATTATAGTGATAAAGCCAAGATCAACTTTGATGAAGCCTTAGCATTAATTCAAGAAATCGGGTCTCCTTCTGAAATCTTGCAGGCAATGGAGATGCCTGTTGAACGAGTAACAGCGCAAAAAACCGTTTCTGTTCCCACTAAGCCTGTTAAAAACCGTTGTAGCAGTTGTAATTGGGCGAACGAATCAGACGCACGATTTTGTGAAAACTGTGGACGGAGACTTACTGAAGTGGTAGACACTACAGAATCAAGCTTTCTTCCTAAAATATTCACTACTTATCCCAATGTAACATCTATTTTAATTTCTTATTTTATTTTTATTATTGCTGTAATTGTAGAAGTAGGGGTTCCTCTGGTTCTAATCATTCCCGACTCAGAGAAAGATCCATCCTTAATCCCTACCATTTGGGGTGTTGCTTTAATCATAATGATCCCTCCTGCAGTGATTTTTGGCTTGATCGGAAGCTATCTCATAACACAATTGGATCAGGTTCAAAAAGCATCTAGAATGCCTGAATTACAGCAAATGCACAGCTCTCCTCTACCCTCGGAAATCATGGAGCATCCCACATTGGCCTCAGTTTTGATTTCATATATGATTTTTCTTATTATAGCGACCATTGAGGGATTTATTGTGTATTTTTCAGAGGGAAGTGATAATGAGTGGTTAATGTCCACTATGCTTCCAATAGTCACTCTTGCATTCATTGTTCCTGCAGTATGCATTGGTTTGATCGGTGGATTTCTCATAGACCGATTATCCCAGATACAAAAGTCTGCTAAATATGCAGAAATAGAAAGAACTAGAAAAGGTGTGTATATTCCTTGGGAAATCATTGACCATCCGTATACTGCCTTAGTTTTGCTCTCTTATTTAGTACTATTGGCTCTTGGTAACATCCAAATTGCACTTGATTTTCCTTCTAGACTTCCTGGTGAAGAATCTGATCTGTTTAATCGGCTGAGTGATGTTGCTACTGGAACGTTAATCCCTGCCGTTATTCTCGGCTTGATCTCCGGCTATTTAATAACTCAGATATATCGGGAGAAAAGATCCCCTCAATATAAACATGATATCCACTTCGCTCATTTCCAAAGATATTTCTCCTTAGGACTCATTTTAACGTTAATTTCAGCATGGTTATTCTGGATTTTTTCTCCTATACGAGTAAATGAAACGGAATTTGGAATTTGGGTTATCTCTTTACTGTTAGGTGGTTTTATACTGTTAATATGGTTATATAAATGGAATGACGGAAATAAACCTTATGATCTCCCTTATTTAGTCCTAGCAAGATACAAGAAGTCGCTTGATTTTTACAATTCTAAAAAGCTTCGAGATTACACTATAGTGGGTAGCATGGTTATTTTGATGGCTGTCTATGTCATTTGGGAAAACAATGGTGTTTGGTATGGAGCTACAGTATTAGAAGCACCGGCATGGTTTGCAGCAGTATTTAGCCTTATATTGATGTTATATGGGGTGCTTCTTATGAACTTTTATTCTTGGACACGTATCAAACGCTTTATTCGTTTAATGGAATGACCATCCCTAATTTTCTTTTTTATTCGATTTTCACATCTAAGTAAACAATTTAAGTTTTTTTTATTCTTGAAATTGATTTCGAGGGTAAAATATACATTTTTTAACTCGAATAATCATACATCGAGTATTCGAAAACCGAATACTTTATATACGAGTATTCGGTCATATAATTTATGGTAATGAAAATGACAACAATCGAAATAAATGAGTTAAACAAGCAAACAATCGCTCCAATAACTGTATGGGCTGATATAAAAGGCTTAATTCAGAAACACTCGCTCTTTACATATTTCGTATTGACACATGTGATTACTTGGATTTGCTTATATCCCTCGGTCAACCTAATCAATCAATATAGTGGAAACGCGATTCCACTTCCGATAGGGATATTCCTTTATGGATCAATCCTCTCAACACTTGCCACAGGAATAGCGAATAGAAGAGAAAACCTTCAAAAATTCAATGAATCAGCTTTTAATTGGATTACTGGGATCAAATGCTATTTTGCAGTGTTTCTTTCAGGTCTTGGACTAATCTTCGCGAATAATATTTTTTATCTCTTGCTTAATTTGCTCATAATTACAGTACTTCTCTTTATTTGCATTTTTGGGATTGAAGAGCCATCCACCAGATTTTCAAATAGTAAAAAACGCATAGTTCCAAAGAAAGCCAAGCATAAGACCGCTGGTACCTATAGAATGCTCAATAATATCCTATAAGTTGCAAATGAAAGTGTGTGAGAGATCGAACGTGAGTATAAAGAAACTGGTGTTGGGAGTTTTCTTTTTTTTCCTAATAGGAGGAGAATAATGTGAATGTTGCAGATATTAACATTTCAACTCACCCCTCTCAACTCTCTAAAACTCAGAAATTCTCTTTTATAAATCCAAGTGGGCGATTTTTTATTGCTCTTTACCAATTTCTTTTTGGTGCTTACTATTTTTACCATGGCTTCAATTGGGTTCGTTATTTAATCGTATTCTCTCCTACAAATGAAGATGCACAGAGCTTTTTAATAATTTATGGCTTTCTCTTTCTTCTGTATGGAGTTAGTGCGCTTCTATGTGGTTTTTACTTATTATTAATGAGAGAGTGGGCTAGAATTGGTTCAATAGTCGTTATTGCTCTCGCAATAATTCTTCTTTTTCCTCTAGGAGTATTACCTGGGATTATTGGTTCTTGGTATTTGAACAAGGAAACGGTTGTTGATGCATTCGACAAAGAATTACGAAATATGGTTAGATGTTAAAAATAATGAATGTAGGTGAATTAATGATGATTATAAAGAGTAAACGACTGATTTATGTCATTGGAATCCTTCTTCTAACTTTCAGCAGTTTCCGGGCTACCTCTATGCCTCCATCGGATGTTACATTAGTGTGGTATCAATTTTTCCAAGAAAATGTCGTATTAGGATGGAAAGTTGTTGAATTAAAGGTTGAAACAAGTGAACCATTATTATTGGGCAGAGAACGCCTTACTCAAGATGATATCATACAAATTTCGATAGTCAATGGTTTACCAACGGATCTCGATGAAATTATCGACGTAAGTGCATTTTTGTTATTGGACACATTTTTAAACGGTGAAAGAGTTGAAAAACAGGAACTGAATGATTTTTCTTTTGCCCCACAAATTTTTGCTCTTATAATGCCAATTAAATTTCTAGTAGACAACATGGAAGTGAATACAAGTTATTTTCTTAATTATTCAGTAGAATTAATAGCAAAAATTCAAGGAGATTATATGATTGTCCAGGACAATGGTGTATTGTGTAAGTTTCATAAGGAATCAGGGATTCTTTATGAGATTATACAAGAGATTCACAATATTTTTTCACTTACACTTGTGTACTATCCTGAAGCATCGACTGTAGATATTACTGGGAAGCCTACCACTATTACCGATAAGGAGGATATTAGTACTACAGCTTCTAATTCTGCTTCTACACCTGGTTTCGATATAATGCTCTTGGTGACGGGAGTTGGACTTCTGAGTGTTATCTCAAGAATTCTAACTCGTAAGCGATTTTATCTCTACTTACGAGGCTGTAAAAATGAAAAAAACGGTGATCATAACTAAATAGTTCGAAAAAATAAAAAAAAGATAAGTTGAGGTTTAATGATGTTGTATAAAACACGATGGGGAATTTTAGGACTTTTACTCGTCCTATTCTTTACTAGTATGTTCTCTGGTTACACCGGTCAGGCTAATGTCGGTGAACCAGTTAGATTAGTTGTTTCTACTGACCTATCAACTCTTCTACGTACTTGGTCAACTCTTTCTTTGCTCTATCCCGACCAATACCACAATTATCCCCAAATGGTAGATGAGTTAAACCAGATAGCCGACACTGCTCCTGACATTGTGGAGATGTACACTATCGGTCAGAGCCTCCAAGGGAAGGACATCCATTGCCTTCGGATTACAAATGAAGAAAACCCTGATCCGAAGGCAGGCGTCCTCTTCGTGGCTCATCATCACGCGCGAGAGCAAATAACTGTTGAAGCGGCTCTTCGGTTCCTGTTACGTCTCGTAAATAACTATGGAATTGATCAAACGATAACAGAATATGTAGACCATGAGGAAATTTACATTATTCCCTCTCTAAACCCAGATAGCCTTTACTACGCTGTAGAAGAAGGAGATGCATGGTTACGTAAGAATTTAAGATTATTCGATGACGACAACGATGGTTTCTTTGATGAAGATCCTGCGGACGATGTCAACGGTGATGGTATCGTTTCGGAATTTAATATGTATGTGAAGAACGGCAGCGATTGGATTTACGACGGGAGATACTTTGAGGGCATTGATGATGACGGAGACGGACTAATTAATGAAGATCCAATTGGAGGTGTCGACTTGAATCGCAACTATAATTTCCGATGGAATGATTCCTCTCTGGATAGCGGTTGGGGTAGTGACACTACCTCTATGACCTATCCTGGCACAGCTCCTTTTTCCGAACCTGAAACTCAAGTTTTTCGTGATTTCATGATGGATAAGGCTTTTAGCACCGCTATTTCATTACATTCAGGTATCAATGCTACCTATTTTCCATGGGCCTCTATCGATTACTTTGCTGAACCGTCATTATATTATCAGATCTATAGTGACTTCTTAGGGCTAGTTCCAAATTTGACTGATTATCTCAATATCAGTGCATCACAAGAAGAGATTCAATCTCATTATCTTCCTAGCTATACCTGTGCGGGTTCTTGGGATGATTGGATGTATTCTGAAAAAAGATGTCTAGTCCCTTTAACCTACGAAATATACCATAATGGCTCAGCTGATAATGAAGGGATATTAAGAGCAGATCTCTCCAATGAGACTTACCAAGTTTGGCAATGGGATTCTATCTTTGAATATTTTGCACCTTACGAATCCGCTATTGATGCTCTGTGGAATGATATCCAACCCGCGTTCGATTATTGGCTTAGTATTACCCCTCGGCTTAACATCACAGGCTATATTATTTTGGACGATGAGAATACAGGGAATAGTCGAAAGTTAGAGGTAACCGTGGAGAATTTAAGTCCACGGGTTGAAACAACACTTTGGCTTAATCTAGTGAATAATGATTTTGATTACATTCTGAAAGATGGAGTACCTATAACACTTCCAAGGCTAATAGAGGGACAAACAATAAACAAAACGCTTGAATTTGACTTGGACAAAGTGCTCCAGCCTGGAACGGAGATCATTCTGAAGATCGGTAACGATTATGTTGGCTATTCCACACTTTCTATTGATAAAGCAGCAATTGGAATTGATACCGAGACAAACAAGGGTAATGTTATACCTTGGGATTTCTTAACGATGTTACTAGCCATTCCAATTTTAATCGGGTGGATCAAGATCAAAAGGCGACAATTATAGTGGAATTTTCACAGTTTATTGTTATGAGTTGGAGTTGAAATTCATGAGAGTTGGATGTTTGATCCTCGGATTAACACTTCTATTAGTGGTAAGTGTTTCAGCCATTCCAAGCTTAGCCTGCACTATTTTCACTGTATCAATTGGTGAGACAGTTTTTTTTGGAAACAATGAAGACGGTCCTCAAGAAAATACTTACCTCTATTTTACTCCTCCTTATGAGGAGGATCATGGTTATTTCCACTTTGAGTTTCAGTTCAATAATGATCCAATCGACGAAATTCCGTTGGGCGGTATGAATGATCAGGGCTTATGTGTTGACGCTAATGGAGTAGCGTTGTCCACTTTGCTTGCTAATCCAGAAAAAGCTCCAATGCCGTATTTGAACAATCCATTCTCGATGAGTATGTTTTTTTTAAGAAAATTTAGCTTGGTGAATGAAGTTGTAGAATGGGCACAAACTCATACCTTCACATATGATATTACACTTGGAGATCAGTGGCACTTCGCTGATGCAACAGGTAATGCAGC
>JAEOTF010000084.1 GCA_016840025.1 Candidatus Hodarchaeota archaeon | reverse complement strand
TACTGTTAATAAAATGCATAAAACCGGAAAGAGAAGGAAATTATAGTAATTTAGCAGTTTATGTGCATGCTAAAAAATTCTCTCACATACCGGTGTAGTACATCTTGTTTGAGTACAATAATGCAAAGATCAAGATCAATAGAAAGAAACAAAAAAGATGAAGATCAATTACTGATAGCTTTTTATTCCTATTGATTTCACATTATTTCTACTGAATCTAAAAGAAAAAATTGGAGATCGCTATGACAAAACAAGAAAAAGCCAATTCTAGAGAAAAAATTGATTCTAGAGAACTTGTTATTTGCAGTTGCGATAAGGCAAATGTTATATCAACTTGGCACAGCGGAAACGTCTTAGAAATTCGGTTTGCCGACCAGTGTTACGAATGTAATACACGAAAGTTATTACTGTCTAGGATTCACGTTGAAGATACAAAATTCGTAAAATAGTAAGATGAAATACTTCTAGTTCGTACTAAAAACCCATAATTTCTCCAACCCCTGAAGAAAACGGTCTTCTTGCGAAACTTAGATAAAAGGGATATTGACAACCTAGTTACATAACTTTTTATCCCGTTCTACAAGTCTTACCCAAATATCTCAAATATAGAAAACCATGCTACATTCAAGATATTTCGTGCTTCGTTTCTTGCTTCATTGAACCGTGCTTCCTATGAGGAAGTCTAACGGGTTCTCCACCAGCGTTTAACGTCTCTCCAGAACTCTGGGCGACAGGAGCTACCACTAGTTGATAGATAGAGCAATATTTTTCTAAATTAAGGGCCGCATTATAGTCTCTATCTAGTTCTAAGCCACACAAGGGGCATTCATAGACTCTCTCTTCTAAGGTTAAATGAGGATTGTAATACAAACAATTAGAACACAATTTGGAAGAGGGAAAGAACCTAGCTGCTTCAATGACTTTTACACCATATAAGTTGGCTTTATACACTAACATGCGTTGAAATTCACCATGAGCTAAATCCGCCCAATATTTACTCAATTTTTTATTCTTAATCAGTCCAGCAATCCATAAATCTTCTACAACTATTATGCCGTGGTTTTTAGCAAGATGTGTAGACAGTTTGTGGAGAAAATCATGGCGCATATTCTTGATTTTTCGATGAAATCGAGCCAGCTTCCGAGCGGCTTTTCTTCTATTGTTTGAACCAACTTTTGTGCGTGAGAGGGATTTCGATAATTTCCGGAGTTTTCGGGCTTGTCTAAGTAAAAAGGTAGGTTTCGGAATCGGAATGCCTAAAGATGTTGCAAAAAAGACCCTCAACCCCTTATCTAGAGCAATTAATTGTCCTTCATTTGGTCTTGGGTCAGGAATTTCTTCTTCAACAGTTAAAGCAACATACCAGCGATTTGCTGTCCGTGAAACGGTTGCACTCAGAATTCGGGCGGTTTCAGGGAGTTTGGGTGTTTCTTTGGCGCGGAGTTTCCCTACTCGTGTCAGTTGTATTAATTTTTTTTCAGGCAAGACCTTTATCGTTCCTGTCAATCGAAAACTGTCCTTACACTTCCCCTTCTTCTTAAATTTTGGAAAACCGACATACCGTTTGGTCTTCCCTGCTTTTCGGGCTTTTCGGTTCTCCCGAAAGTTCTTGAAAGCGGTATCTTGGTCTCTTAAACTCTCTTGTGGGATGCATTTACTATAGTGATACATCCACTCGAACTCTGTCTTTTTGAGTTGATTCAGTTCACGATGTAATTCAATGGCATTGGTAAAGCGCTTTTTATTAGTATTTTCTTTGATTTTCTTAATCCGCTCTGCCAGTCCCCAATTCCATGCAAACCTAGCTGTGCCTGCACAGGCTTTCAAATAACTACACTCTTTATTATTGAGTTTCAGTTCATACTTGTAGCCTTTGTGGATCAGCATGCTCGAATTATTGTATTCACTTCACCTTTTAAAGAACTCAAGTAGAATAAATGGGTGTATTTGGCTATATTTTGCTATAAAATATCAATAGTTAAGAACCCTATTGAATATTTAATTATATTCTTGGAGCTTTTCATTATGGAATCCCTTGTTATTTGCAGTTGTGATAAAGCAAACGTTGATTCAATTTGGCACAGTGGAAACGTTCTAGAAAGTCTAGCGGTCTAAAAATCCCGTTAAACCTAGAAATTCGTTTCTCTGACCAATGTTACGAATGTAAAACTCGAAAAATAATACTCTCAAAGATCAACGTTGAAGACACGAAATTTTTCCATCCAATAATTGAAGAGACTTAATGAATGATCTTATGAGAAATTCTTGGGTTTGTACATTAAAGAACGGTTCTATACTTAACGAATATCACTTCAATGAGACTTAATTTTGTACAATTATAAATGGTGATATCTCTACGGTTTTATACCGATCTCCAAAAGTAATTCAGGCTATGTTTTACGCCTTTTTTGTTTCTTTGTAACAGGAATTGCACGAATTCGAGAGGCAATTATCCGTTCTGTTTTGCATTGGGGGCAACGGGAAGGTAACAAACTGGTGACTCTAAAACGAAAGCCACAATTCATGCATTGGGCAGGTTGAATGAATAGTCGGTAGCCTTTATGCTTTACTGTCTTTTGAATAGACCAAATATCTTCTTCTAATTTTTTAGGAGAAATTTTCAGTTCTAAAAGTTCAACAAGTGTTTCTAAACTTTGATCGCTAGTTTTTAGAAGTTCTAGAATTTTTTCTCGGCGTGATAACAGGTTTAGTCTCCCTCTCTACCCTATTTTAGAAGTACTGCTAATAAGAACTGAATTTGTTCTTCAATTTTTTCAAGAAATTCAATAGAGCTATCAACATCTTCTAAGAAAGCCTGAGTTAATGTATGAAACCTATTCTTTGGACTTTGAGCCAAGGGTTCTACTGTGATTTTATGCCATAACTTTCCTATTTCGCCCTGATAAAAAGTGATGCCAAAAATGCTAGCTGATCCCCAATTACTTTCCAATTTGTCGCGAATGGGAGAAGTTAGAGCATTTTGTAGGGCTTGTTTGGGATCACCTTGAACGAAAAATTGTAACATACATTTTAACCTGACTTGCAATGAAAATTCTGCAGGATATCCCAATGCTTCTTCAATTAGTCCCCAAGCGTCTCGTATCAAATCAGTGGCTATCCATTGATCATTAGAAGCGACGATAAGCGAAGGAGGAGGAACAGGAACAGGAATGGGAAGTTGGGGCATGAATAAAATGTGTCCTGGTGTTCCTTTTGGCAGTATTTGAAGGCCTTTTCCTTGGATTGGCCCTTGAGGGCCACCGACGTTTACGTTAGCGTCTTTAAATTGAAATTTGCCGCGGTTAGTAGCAACTTGACGAATAGTAGATAAATCTAGGGGAGGTCCGACCTTAATGACAAATTCAATTGTGAAATTCTTCTTTTCGCTTCTTACTTTCATCGTTGATTCAACTGAAGATTGATTAAAGTTAAAGTTATTGTCTCAGAGAATTTTGAGATTTCACTTATCATTTTTCTTGAAGAAATAGTGACAAGATGAGCATATCATCTCCAAAAAAATGTTTATGTAAATAACCTTCTTGAATAAAACCGCTTTCTCTGTACAGATGAAGAGCAGCAGCCAATTGAGGAAGTGTAAATAGAAATATCTTTATAGATCTGAGCCTTCTTGCCTCTTGAATGAATTGAAGCAGAAGCTTTCGTCCTACTCCTACTCCCCGGAAATTTGGATGTGTGCCCAGAAAAGAAAGTTTGGTTATTGTAGTTTCTTTTTGACCTCGCACAAGACCAATCAATTGAGAGTCGTTTGTTTCAGCTATTAAAAAAATACGTCTTGGTTTTGTTAAATAACCTCTTATCAGGGGAATAGCTAAAGTTGATTGAAAAAGATTCGATTCACCGACAACAAATTTTTCTGGGACAATTCCACGGAGACTAATTACGATTTCTTGTATAAGTACGCGAATTTTGTCGATGTCATCTAATGTAGCATAACGAATCTGCCATTCCTGATTATTGGTGGAGTTTATTGAATTCACTGGCTCTTTCATTAGCTTTCATCCAAGAGGGACAGTAACAGGTGGTGAGTGTTTAGAATTATGCTATAAAAATCATATTTGGGGTTTTTTAGAGCGTTTTTCCCATTTTCAGCTAAATACAAGCGGATATTGGGAGCTCCAAATCATAGCATACTCTAACATATTTTAATATATTTCAAATTGCCACAAAGGAAAAGAAACAGAGCAGGAATACTAGAAAAGATAATAGTGACTCGGTTATAAATGGAGAATTCGCTCCGAATTATGCATATATTCTCAAATTGAGAGCCTATCCATGAACTAAGATATCTAGATAATTTGTTTATGATTTTTACCTTAGGAAAGAAAGTACCATGATCCTCATCAAAATTGCGTTGTTAGGTGATGGAGCAGTAGGTAAAACAGCCTTGAGAAACAGATTCATGGGACAAGGCTTTGCTGGGGATTATATAATGACGATAGGTGCTGATTTTTGTGTTAAATCCCTTCAAATAAATGGAAAGAACTTTAAGTTGCAAATCTGGGATCTAGCTGGCCAGCCACGTTTTGATGTAGTAAGAGACTTGTACTATACTGGTTGCCTCGGGGCGTTGGTAGTTTTCGATGTAACTCGCCCTGAAAGTTATATAAACCTAACTAACTGGATTGAGGAATTTTGGAAAAATAATAGGTCAGGAAAAATCCCGTTTGTGCTTGTTGGCAACAAGGCAGATCTAGTACGAAAGATTCCGAGAGGATATGGTGAAAAATATGCAAAAAAAGCCTCTGAAATGACAGAATCTCTTGGTTTCTCTATCCCCTACATTGAAGCATCAGCTAAAACAGGAGGAAATGTGGATAAGGCTTTCAAACTTCTGGGACAAGAAATCTTAAAATATATAGCCAGCAACAAAGAATTAGCGGGCATCTATTCCTTTTAATTTATCTTCCAGAACCTTTACTTCTCGGTTTTCTTTTCCTCCATTTCCTTAGCTTTCTTGAATTTTTCTATAGAAAGTTTTCTGGCTGTACGACGTTTACCCCCTAGTTGAGATTTAATTACTCCATGAACAGTCACAGAGAGGATAATCTCTTCATGGGGGATCAGTAAAGTCTTTGCACCGCCTCGTTGATTTATTTGAATGAATCTTATCGTTTCTTTCTTCATACCTTGTGTTTCAAGAAACATATTGCTCATTTCTTGGGCTGTATTCAGAACAAGGCTTGACCATGCAGCTAAGCTCTCAGAATTTGGAGACATGGTCGCACCCATAGGGAGACCAGTCTTATCACTCAGCACACCCTCAATTACCCCTTCACGTTGTCCTAAATCCGTAAGAAAGTCATGTATTGCTTTTATTGGTGTTTTTTCGGTTTTAACTGGCGGTTTTTCAATGGTTTCAGCCAAGAGCTACTCACCTACGAGGTCATAAGAACTTTGGCATTGATAAACAAAAATACTTTGGTATGTACTTAGTAGGATTATCAGTTTTTGAATTGTTGTGATAAATAAAAATCGGCGGATTTGGCATTATTGTGCTATATCTCTTATAGAGGATGATTCGATTCAAATTGGTATTAATAATCCTTTGTGACATAGTTAAAAGAAGGAAAAAAAAGGATAGAGGATAAAGGTTAATTATGCGGAGGAAAATTTTCTGCCCTAACTGCGGACATCAAATCCGTGGGAAGTTTTGTGGGAATTGTGGAACTATAGTACCTTTAAAACGGTTGTTAACGAAAGGATTACCAGTTTATCTGGGAGACACCTACGTGGGGACGGTACAACAGAAAGGGACAAAATATTTTGTTGTTAGAACAAAAGATGAGCAAATTTTGAACTTAAAATTCGATCAAATAGACTATTGTACTGATAAAGTATTTTTAAAACCTGGGATAGAAACTATACAGCAACAATCTACTTTACATCCTTTAGATATTCATGATAAATGGCGTTCTTCTTCAATTCTAGAAAAATCGCGTTGTCGTATCTGTAATGCTATTGTTGGGTCTGGAGAACAATTATGTATAGAATGTCAGGCAAAAGAAGCTCGAATACAACCGAAGCTATCTCTCGATGTAGAAGAAAGTGAATTACCTCTTGAGACAGTTGAAAGTAAATCACCTCTGGAGATTCTTGAGAGTGCAC
This sequence comes from Candidatus Hodarchaeota archaeon, assembly GCA_016840025.1. The sequence goes on along the minus strand of JAEOTF010000084.1, from coordinate 5,774 downwards.
CTAATCAATCAGGAATTGAAAAAACTGACAAAGAAGCACTTTTAACACTTAAAGATCCCATCCGTCCTTCTTTAGGAACCAAGGAAACGCTAGTGGAAGAAAATAAAGTTCAAAACCAAGAAAGTGCATTAATAACTTCAATACCCAAAGAGAAGAAGGTAACTTCAATAAGTGAAGAACATAAAAAAGCCTTTGAAGCGATCAGATACAATTTCTCCGAGGTTAATTTCCTCGAAGAAAGCAAAATATCGTCAAAACCACTGTTTGGCGCTTTAAAAAACATTATTTGGGATTTAGGGGCAATTTCAGGTAAAATTTTATTCATCGGTGACGGAGAGCTTTTTACTTCTAAAGATATTCAAATAGATCTTCTCTATACAGGGGCTGTAAAAGAATTCGATTGGCTTAGTCCTTTTGAAGGCATAGAGGTAAATGCTACTCCAGAAACTACAAAAGAAGCCCTGCTTCAAGAAAGAGGAATTCCTGAAAGACTGATTAAAATGGGAGGAGACGTCTCAATAGAGATCAAGACAGCACCTCATCTAACAGTAAAAATAATAATGGATGACGATCCTCATAGCATAGAAAAGGTCTGGAATTTGGCAAAAGATTTGGTCTACTTTGTGGACCTGCGATGATTTTTGTGACTTTTTGACGTCTTCATTTCAGAAAAAAGAAGAAAACAATACATCCGTCTATCTAGATAATAAAATCGCTTTTATACGCATATAGTAGTCAGTATATCTCATTTACATCCTTAAAAATATTTTGTCGCCCGTTAACCTATTCTAAACGAGAAATTAAGTAGGATATCCATACAATTGAAAAAACGAGTGAAAAAAATCCTAAATATTCTCGAAAAGGGCAATACAAAATCTTTTTTCTTTCTATTGACAAATCTTAAATGTGTTTATATCGTGTAAGTAGATTACTCTTCTTAATGGTTTTCTCTCATCATTTCCTTCCTCATATCTGCGGTGGCTTGTATGGCTCAAAAAAAAAACTGTTTCTCTCTTATGTGAACAGTGCTCCGTCTGTAAAAAACCAATTTCACTCTTTGTTAATATTGCAGCCATCAGACTAAAGGCTAGTGGTCTTTGTACAGTAATAGATACTCATGGTCTGACTTTTGACCCTTCACATGTACGAATTCTACATGTTGACAAAAAGGGAGAAGTTCGTGCCTGGGAAGTCGTCACAGCAATCACTATGTGTGGCGAAATGGTGCCAATCAAACTTAAATCAGAAATAATGGAAGAAGAAGTACAAAAACTTAAGAGAATGCTCTTAGAGCGGGAAAATTTTATTATTGATTTACAAAAAGCCAATGAGGAGTTAAGGTATCAACTACAGAAATTTATGAAAGAATATAAGGTAAAAAATACAGATGTGGAAAATCTTCTAATCCAACGCGCCTCACCGTCGATATTACTCGACGTTAACACTTTCTCGATCGTGAAATTTGTCTCAGATAATGATGAATAAACAAAAAACCCTTGAATTCTGGTTTTTATACGAGATCACCAAGAAACCCCACTCATCGCTTGCGTCTGTGGGTAGTTGACTTAATGTGCTGTCCTAATACCTTTTTTTCTAATAATTCTTGATATAAGAAATAATATAATGCTTTTCTGAATATTATTTTTTTACCTGCATTTCACTATACATCTCCTTCACAGTTATGGTGGGTCATATGGCTGAAAAAAAACTCGTTTCGCTCTTATGTGAATCCTGTCCAATCTGTAAAAATGCGATATCGCTTCTAATCGATCCAAAAAATCTTAAAATCCATAAAACTGGCTTGGCTACTGTAATTGATACACATGGATTGAGTAATGGAACACCACATATACGAATTCTGCATGTTGATAGTCAAGGAGATGTGAGAGCTTTTGAAACTGTTACCGCAATCACCCTAACTGATGATATGGTAACACCTGATCTAAAAATGGAAATTATGCAAGAGAAGATAACAACCCTCGAAAAACGGGTTTTAGATCAAAAGAAAACAATTGAAGAGTTGGAAAAGGCTAATAAGGAATTATATAATCAATTACAGAAGTGTTTGGAAAAGTAGAGGGAAAGTGGTAATATTCAGAGAGTTCCCAATTCGGTGCGTCTATTCAACTAGATTATCATGAGTTTGAGTGTATTAGCTATAGCTACATATCATTTTCACTTTAAAGAGATTTTTGTCGCCCTACATTCATAACAAGGGCATTTTCACTTAAAAGAGAAAGAAATAACAAGAATAAGAGACTAAATCCCCTAAATATACCGGAGAGGGATATTTTGAAACTTTCCATTCCCTTTTGACAAATCTTAAATGAGTTTATATGGTGTAAAAGGATGATTCCTCTTAATGGCATTCCTTGCTTATTCTTCCCTTTATCTTTGCGGTGACCTATGTGGCTAAAAAGAACACCATGACACTCTTATGTGAACCATGCCCACTCTGTGAAAAGCCAACAAATCTTGAAGTTGACAAAAAAACCCTCCGAACATATGCAAATGGGCTAGCCACTGTTATAGATGGACATGGCTTATCCTCAGAGCCCGTTCATGCGCGGATTCTTCATGTTGACAAGCAGGGATGCGTCCGTGCCTGGGAAGTAATTACTGCGGTCACAAAAAGTGAACAAATGTTAGTTACCGGTCATAAGATAGATGCAGTGCAGGATAAGATACTTAGTCTTCAAGAACAGATATCGTCTTTACAAAAAGCCAATTATTCCTTAAAACAACAGCTTAAAGATCAAGGTAAACAATATACACTTAATAAAGAAGGAAGCAACCTTCTGAGAAAAGGTATTCGACCTACAGATTTGTTAAACCCAAATCTTTTTTCGTCTATAAAAACACATTCTGATAAAAGAGGGAAGGACTAGTCAAACCTGAATCAATCATAAGCCTACCAGTGTTGAGCGACCACTAATACCTGCCGCTCACGCCATGAGATACATTTCAAGACCATGAAACTTTTAAGATCAAGCAGAATTCCAATATCTTCAGTTGAGTATTTATTCGTTATAGCATATTCTTCAAATGCATCATCTGGAAATGCAGAGGCATATTTTTTGCGGACTAATCCCACATACTCTCGTAATGGGAGAGCACGATAATCAATGATTAAAAGAAGCCCAATTGGAGAAAGTAGACGGATAACTTCGTTGAGGAGAGTTAAAGGGTTAGGATGCCGATAAAGAAGATAGCATAGGATAATAAGATCCATACTATTATCGGAAAGGGTGGTAGTTGTTAATGTTGTCTCAAGAACGCTAATACGATCTGCGAAAGTAATTGAATTTGCTGTAAAGCTCGATAAATCCTTTTCATCAAGTGACACAACCTTGAATTGAGCTACAGGTACTTTGTGTGCGATTGTAGACACAAAATCGGGATCTCCGCCCCAAACAAGAATGTTCTGTCTTTGGGGAAGTTTACTAAGTTTAGAAACTATATCTAAAGTTTCTTCATCAAGAGGAGGAAAAGCGAATTGTGTCATCCTATTTCAACTACTAAGTCGAGTTTTTTTCTTTTTACCCTTTTTAGGAGATGTTGTTTTCCTCTTCGCAGAGGAAGGACCTGTAGAGCTTTTAGCTTCTTCAATTGAACTTTCCAAAACAATTCGTTGAAGAATAGCATCAAGTTCTTCATCACTTTGACGTTGATACTTACCTATTTCCTTTCTATAAAGGCCCCTTAGAATTGTCTGCCCTTTAACAGCCATTTGACGTGCTTGGTTGATTCCAATTAGATCTTGAAGATACAACGCATTATCAAGCGTTCTAAGAAAACTTGCACGGGTTTCTACATCAAATTTTTTGAGGTCTGCTCGTTGAAGGATAGTAACTAAATTAGTAATTAAAAATTCTAATCCCTGAGCTGCTGGAAGCTCTGCTTCCCGCTCAAAGTCTAAGATAAGAAGATTAATCTCACCATTCACACGAGCTAATTCACGAAGCAACTTGGGAGTTGATCGCGCGAATTTTCGCAGTTCTAAACGACGTGTTAGTGTGTGCAATACCCGTATTGATCTTTTTGTATCTCTAGATGAACGAGTACCTCTTTTCCGAAGCCAACGGGCGATACGTTGGGTTAGTCGAAGAGGTTCCTTATCTACAGCCTGTTGTGTAGCACGTGAGAGAATAGAATCAACATGAGAATAATTTACGTGATCTAATCCCCCTAACCGTCCAAGAAAATAAACTGCCTCAAGAGCGGTGGAATCATCCACTTCCTCTTTTTTAAGCTCAAGTAGAAGTCGGTTAATTGTAAAAGAACGAGAAGCATCTGAAAGAAGAGTAAAACGGTCGAGACGGTCAAGAATATGTAAAAGCATGATAAGTGAAGAGGTTGTGAGGTCTGTCATATCAGTAAATAGACGTGCGATAAAATTGTTCAAACGTTTTTGATTTTCCTCATTCTCTGGTTCCGTCCCAAGGATGTTCATAATGGTAAGGTACGCGGGGAGAGAATTGAAATTTTCCTTTCCTGCTTCTAAAGCATGGACAAACTGTTGAAATAAGAAATTTTCGAGGCCTATAAGTTCATTTAGAAACTCATATTTCCTTACCACCTCTACAGAAGTAGTATCGACAGTACCTTCTTCCACCATCTCTTTCAATACTCTTTGAGAGTCGGGGTTACCCCGGATGTCCTCATGGAGCAATTTTTCAATCAGAGCTGCCGGTACCTCAGGATTGTTTAGGGAGACCTGAAAAGAGAGAGGAAGAACAACTTTTTCGAGTAAATTCTCTACATTATCAAGTTTGGTAAGAATTTCTGAATGCTGATTCTCTAAATCAGCTAAACAATGGAAAACGAGTTCATCGACCTTTTCACGAGAAACCCCATAGGCCGATAGCTCATCCTGAATGATTTTTTGAATATCTTCAAGATTAGATTCCCGTAGATGATCATTAAATACATTCTTACCGGTTTTTTTTTCTATTTTTTTCTTCATCCGATTCCATAGAAAGTCGGAGACTTTTGGACCTGCTTCAGGTAAAACCCATTTGGAAACGACAGTTTTAAGAAAAATTCCAATGGTAAGACCAGCAAAAGGCAAAACCAAGAAAATCGACCAACGGTTTATTCAGTTTTAGTTAATGTTTGATCTAGTTTATTCCAGTGAAGACTTCTATACTCATTTTCATAAGAAGGTATTCATTCAATTTTGTTAAGAAAGGTCATGAAAATCTTTCATTAGTGTTTTGTCATGCCATATTGGGTATACTTCTTGTTTTTAGGTGATCCAAAGAGAGGTAGAGCACGACCAATCTATATTGGGATGACCTCTGACCTCGGACGAAGATTACTGTCCCATGCTTCTAATAAAGGAGCGCGTAGGACGCGTGGGCAAGTTTTAAAGCTGATTAGGCTTGAAAGCTATCCGAATCATCGTAAAGCAGCTCAACGTGAATATGCCTTGAAACATGACTCCATTTTAAAACAAAAAACAACTCGATTAACCCTAATACAGGAGTTCCAAGAGCAGCATGGAGAAAAACTAACTCAAATCAATCAATCACTTGAAAAATTATTTGCCATCGCTAAAGAAATCGATCAGAGTGCAAAAAAAATAGGAAAAGAACTTCATTGATGCGGCCTACATTGATATATGTAGCATCAAGCATATATTACCTAATAAACAACTTCCAATTATGTTCTATTAGTTAGTAATTACCACATAGGTTGGGTGATGAATGAGAAATCCAGATAAAAACCTGTTCTATCGGTTTATCTCCATCTTTTTCTGTATATTATTATTG
>JAEOTF010000083.1 GCA_016840025.1 Candidatus Hodarchaeota archaeon | reverse complement strand
TTACTTGTAGTACCAGAAGATGAAAGTTTTGCTATGAATACTTTAACTGTTGGTGATACTGTATTAATGTCAAGCGATTCTCCTCGTACTCAAGCAATGGTTCAAGAAACAGGATTTGAAGTGATTTCTTTAGATATTAGTGAGTTTCAAAAATGTGAAGGGGCATTAACATGCCTTTCTCTTCTATTTTGATTATATAATGAGAGTATATTCTGTATTGCATTCCAGATGTAACTTATTTATACTAAATGATATAGTAATTCCAGAGGGGTCAAAAATGGCTGATTTAAACATAATAAATGGGCAAATATTTCTGGAAAACAGATTAATTAAGGCGTGTATAGGTATAGAAAACGGAAAGATAGTAACTATATGTAAAGAGGACTCTCTTCCCGATGCTCGTGTAACAATTGATGCTTCTCATAAAATCGTTCTTCCGGGGGGAATTGATGTACATACACATGTGTTAGATCTGGTGTACTCCTATAGGGAGACTTTTCTTACAGGAACGCAAGCAGCTGCTTCGGGTGGTATAACAACAATTTTTGAGATGCCCTTAGGTATAGAGGGTAAATCTGCCCTAGAAGCATTTGATATGCAATTAAATGCCATGAAGCAACAATGTTTGGTTGATTATGGGATCATTGGAGCTGCAGGTCACGTTAGTATTGATAATATATCAGAATTTGCTCGTAAAGGCGCTATTGCCTTCAAAACATTTATGATAACTCCATCGGAGGAAGAAGCTGAACTAAAGGATCTTGCTGCGAAAGATGATTATTTTTTAATGAAAATATTTTCGGAGATAGCTAAAACAGGACTTGTAAGCTGCGTTCATGCTGAAAATGATGCCATAATCGCAAATGAAGTCGAAAGGTTAACATCCATAGGTAAAAAGGACTTTCAAGCACATACTGAATCCAGACCTGCTATCTCAGAAGATGAAGCATGCATGAGAGCGCTATTACTGGCCCATCATTCCAATGTGAAACTTCATTTAGTGCATATGAGTTCAAAAAATGCTTTTGAATTTATAAGAAGGGCAAAACAAAAAAGCTGGGATGTTACGTGTGAAATCACACCACATCATCTCTTTTTAACTTCCGACGATGGAGAGAAGATAGGCTCTTGGGCTAAGGTAGATCCACCATTACGATCAAAAGAACATGTCGTTGCCGCATGGGAAGCTTTGAATGATGGAACAATCGATATGATTGCTACTGATCATTCACCTTACAGTCACGAAGAGAAAAATATAAGCATTAAGGATAACAACATATTTGAATGCGGTTCAGGAACTTTGGGGTTAGAAACAATGCTTCCTGTGATGCTGAACGCTGTTAATAAGAATAAAATAACACTTAAAAGAATGGTTGAAGTCATTTCAACCAATCCTGCAAAAAGATTTGGTATTTACCCTCGAAAAGGAACTATCGCTATGAATACCGACGCAGATCTTGTAATTGTGGATATGCAAAAGGAATATGTATTGAAGAATGAGAATATGTTCACAAAACCCCAAATGACTGTTTTTGATGGAATTAAAATAAAAGGAGCAATAGAGAAAACAATCGTCAGGGGAGAAATCGTCTTTGATAATAGGGATTTTCTAGTTGAAAAAGGATATGGAGAATTTCTCTCTCCTAATTCGTGATACTATTCAAATTAGAATTTTAAGTAAGGAACTCAATATTCTGGATTAAATCTCCTGATTTTACTCGTTGAGACTCGATATTTTACCAAACCTGTAGCGATAATCAAGGCACAGACGACTCCATCCAAAACAGGTATTCCTAATTTTGCTTCCATACGTTTATCGAGTCCAGTCATTCCAGCGCAACCCAGAACAATGACTTCTGCCATATCTTCTTCAATAGCTAATTTGGCAGTATACAAGTATTTTTCTTCATCGGTACAATCACTCATCTCCTCTTCTGGAGCTCTTATGGATGCCAGAACATCTTGAAGATGATAATTTCTCACCAAAGTTTCCTTATTGGGGATAGAATGTTTAGTTGTTGAAACTACAGAAAAGCGGTGTCCTAGCATAGACGCGATTTTCATTGACGCTTCACCAATCCCAACAACAGGCTTTAGAGTGATTTCTTTCAAGACGTCGAGATTAGGATCACAGTGACAAGCAACAATAAAAGCATCAACATCATCTTCATTTTCTTTAATCAGGTTAATCATTCCTGGAGCAGCTTTAACGCCATCCTCATAAGTCTCTATAAATTTAGGAGCCCTTGGTGTTGACTTACATATAACCTCAAATTCCCCTTTAGCAAAATTTTCCGCTGTACTCTGAATAGCGTCCGTCATTTCTAGATCGCTATTTGGATTTATAATCAATATTTTCATTCTTTACCCCTTAATTTTGTAATTTGGTTATTTTAAGCTAAACTTTGGTATTCTTTAGCTATAGTTCGTACATTTGAGATTGTATCCATTAATGCCTCAAAGGTTACAGAAGGTGAAATTGCCACCAATCTTAGGATTGTTTTACCGTCTAATTTAGTTAATGAGATAGATCTTTCTCTTTCTGTCATAATTCTATCGTATATATGTCGTTGTAGTCGATTTAACTGGTTTTTTGGAAATTCTACAGGAATGATGCGGAAACACAGAACTCCCAGTTCTGGTTGGTGACATAGTTCTATATCAACGGCATTCTTTAGTGTATCAGCTACGGATTTTATCGCGTCAAGTGGAGCACGTAGTCTTTGTACGATTTTCTTCATACCTTGATAACGTAAGGAAGTAACAAGAGGTAGAGCGGAAAACGGTCGAGTAGAAGGAGGTGATTTTAATCCTGGATTTGGTTCTGGATCTTCCTCACGATTAAGGTAATCACTGTATAGTATCATTCGATCAAAATCTTCTCGTCGGCGTACAAAAAGTAGAGAGTTAGGAATAGGGATTCCAAGTTGTTTGTGAGGATCAAAAGTCACTGAATCCGCTAGCTCAATTCCTGAAAATAGAGGTTTCCATTCAGGAATTAAACTGTATGCTAGTCCATAAGCACCGTCAACATGCAACCATACTTCTGCTTTCTCACATATTCTTGCTATAGGCATAACAGGATCTATCGAACCAGTTGAAGTTGTCCCTGTTGTAACAACAACACAGAACACATCTTTTTGACCTTCTATTTTCTGTAAGGTTTCTTCCATGAGCTTAGTATCAATCCGACGGTCTTTGTCTAATGCTAAGGTCATTAAACTCTGATCACCCAACCCTAACATGCGGACAGCGTGTTTCACGGAAAAATGTGAGTCATGTGAAGTTAAAACTAACAAACGGGAAGGGTCTTTAAAACCTTGTAAGCCTTTCTCAGCGAAATTGAAGCCCTCTTTCTCTGCCTTCCAGTGGAGGGCTAAGTACAAAGCTTCTTGATTTGCATAAGTGCCTGAATACATAAAAGTAGCTTCAGCAGTGGGAGAGAGTCCAAAAAGCTTGCATATAGCCTTACAGCACAATTCTTCAAGCATAACTCCTCCTGGTGAAACTTGCCAGTTCGTAACTCCTTGATTGAACTGTAATGCAATGTTTGCCCCAAATTCTGCTCCTTCCTCTGGAAACGCGTTAAACATCGACTGAAATCCTGGCTGATCATATCTCATTAAGTGAGGAAGTAAACACTCTTCCACAACTCTGATCAATGCCTCTAAAGGCATTCCTTCAGCTTGAAAATCCACTAGTGGTTCTAAATCTTCCGCAATTTGGTCAGGAGAAGCGCCTGAGTATATAGGTATTTTATTATTATCCCCCAAAGTTCTCAACATCCTGAAAATCTATTCTTGATTTATGGTTTAATAGGTTTCTTCCGTGTTATCTTAAATACAACTGGATTTTTATAATCAGGACAACAAATTGTGCATGTATCGGGGTCTTCTTCCCATGGATAACTTGCTCCAAATTGAAGACCCGAAATATAAGGATACATCGAATGAAAAGCAGCAGAGCAGATTTTACCTTTATCATCGGGCATTAGGAACTTATCTCCGATTTTGTGCCTGTAATTACATTCCCCCTTTTCAAGAATGTTCACAACTTCTATTGTTACTTCATGTTGAGGCATGAGAAATCACATCCTCTAATTTTTCTTGAGTAGAATAAAAATATAAGTATCAAATGCGTCTAGTGATCATATCACCTCAACTGGACTTCATTTATAGATAAGAAGTAGGGAAAGTAATATGAGCAATAGTGAAGAGTCTGGTAGATCCAATGGAAAAAAGGATAATGATTCATATGATAAAGCCAGAGCAGCTGTAAAAGAATCACTAATGGACTTCGTTGGACACTTTTCTACTGCAAGTGCGATCTTAGCTGGATTCTATATCGCGGTGTGTGTTTTCATCATTAGTATTAAAGCTGAGGAATCAAAATCTTTCGCGTTTTTAGATGAACCCCTTCTTGCTGAAATAACTGAATTAGGTGATCTAGCTCAAGAAATTTTAGCTATTTTTTATTTAGAAGATTTTTGGCCAACTCATTTTCAATATATGATTTTGATTTTCATTTTTTTGTTCTTACTAAGTCTAATATCTTACGCGTGTTTCATTAGAGCTAGTATGATCCAAATGCAAGTACTTCGAAAGGATAGAACTATTTCGGAAGAAATTGTACTTCTCTGGCTACAGAGAGGAATGAATTCCCTCTTTTTTAGTCTGATCCTCAGTTTTCTTGCCATTCCATGGGCGATACTAAGATTTTTAACGACCCAAGCACTAACTTTAGCCTTTTTGCTCCTCGTTATTGTAGTTATTAGCTTATCAGTGGCTTTTAAGGGTATAGACATAGTTTATAAAGTTTTTTCGAGAATACATGCCAAATTCAAATAATTTGAAGCAAACAAAACCTTTTTTATCTTCTTTGCCTTCTTATTAAAATAATTTTTTCTCACCATTCAAAGTACTAAGAATAAGATTCCACCGATTGACAACAACAAAGCAAATATCAAGGTAAGAAAACCAAGTGGGTCTCTAGGTTCTTCAACTAATGAAGGATCGTTATTGATGTCTGCTCGCAATTGAGACAGTTTTTTATCATTTTCCTTATTTTCAAGGCGTGTACCAATATAGGTAGCGAGAATAGTAGTGATAGTAGTGAGTGGAACAATTGTTGCGATCAAATCTGCTTCATTTTCTTTATTAGATGCTTCTGTATTTTTCTCCCTTGCTGCTATACTTGTACTTTTGTGATCTTCTTTTAAAAGATCAAAATATAATATCTGTTCGCCCCCAATCATATATTCAACGAAAGTGGAATTTGACATATGAACAGTTTGTAAATGTGAGTTTCGAGCAATTTCTCTACTCATTTCGCTTTTGTAATCCTCCTCGATTTCATTCTTTATCGTTTCATTCCAGTTTGAATACATACTATCTAAATATACAGATATTGCAGTTTCATTTACAATTGATTTTCCTTCGTTAACTTCTCGCTCGTAACTCGATTTTTTAACGGAATAGTTATAACCATCAGCTCCAATGTCGAAAGTATCAGCAATATCGTTCTCAAAGTACCAAGAAATAATATACCCACTAGTATAGGCAGTTTCTGTACTCGCTATTTTTAACAATTCCACAACTTGCCTTTTATCAACCAGATAATCCCCAAGGGAATAGGGCTCAGTACCGTTTCCAGAAAGTTCTTGTCGGAGATGTATTTCTAAGATTTTTAACCTAACGGTAGATAAGAATTCTCGAACCATATTTAGTTGAGTAGTTTCAAAATTCACCATTCCAGAATATACTGAAAAAATAGCTTCCGCCTGTGAAAACAAGTCATTCGCTTCTTCCTTCAAATCTTGCGTATCATTCGAATATTCATTAAGCAAATACCCTGCAATAAAACCAGATGTCGTTATAAAGAGAATAATTACAAAAACGATGTAATTTCTGAAAAGTGTCATTATTGCGTTGAAAACCATCATTTCATACCTCTCTCAGGTTAAAATTATCTAACTATGTGAAAAATACAAGAATATATTATGTCTTTTATGGTTGAGTCCCTGATCATCATTTTGAATCATCACGCTTTAAAGAACTTGATAGAGAAAAGGCACTATATTTCGCATTTTAACATTATTTCCTGCCTTTTTTATGCCTTTTTCTGGGTATAATTATAAAAATCCCAATTCCAATGAGAACACAACAAATTTTATCAATATCCGTATCTTCTGCGATCGTAATAATCTTAATATTCTCTTATCTTAATGTAACGTGAGTTAATGTAGAAATAAAAATGAAATATAAATGGAGGAAGGGATTTACCTACCCAAAGCCTTTATCCAGTGCTATTTTTAGAAAACGATTTATTCTCGCCAATTCTAAGATTATTATGAATTAGACATTAACAGAGAATGGAGATTATAAATCTTTAAAGCGTCATCATAAATCTCATCGTAACTGTGAAAATTCAACCAAAATATGATGGACCCAAATTTGATGCCCATATCCACATCGGTAATGTTGACGATACTCAAAAAATGCTTCAATATCTTAAAGAATTTAATGTACAAAAGTTTGTTGGCATCGTTTGGGAAGATCGAAAAGAAGAAATCGAAAAACACTTTCCTGACCAGTTTGTTCTTGCCCGTTTTCTCCCACTACAAAAACTTGCTAGTCGAGACTACAAATTTGTGTTGAATTGGATAGACGAGGTATATGAACGTGAATATCCAATGCTTAAACTATGGCTTGGACCTCGATGGCGAGATTATGCCGAAAAAGAATTTGGCGTGACGGATCTAAATATTACGTTAGATCATCCGAAACTCGAACCCATTTTTGAACGCATTGAAGACTACAATTTCGAGTTCCTAGTTCATGTTAGTGATCCAGATACTTTCTATGAAAAAAAATATCAGCCGGTTAGTCGCTATGGACGAAAGAAAGATCATCTGAAAGAACTAGAAAACATTCTAATAAGGCATCCGAAGCTTCGTGTTCAAGGCGCACATTTTGCAAGCCAACCAGAACATCTCGATAATCTTAGTAAGTGGCTTGACACCTTTCCGAATCTTACTATCGATACTGCTTCAGCCCGGTGGATGACACGTGAATTTGGTCATCAACGAGAAAAAGTCACCCATTTCTTTGAGAAGTATGCAGACCGTATCTTATTTGGAACCGATGTAATGTCGGGAAGGACAGATCTTGGAGAAATACCCGAATATTATCTAGTACGATATCAGACTTTTCTTGCTCTTCTTGAAACATCAATTGAAGGAGAGCCCTTACCATTCCCAGATGAAGAAAACAATAATGCAACAATGATCAATGGGTTGGACTTACCGCTCTCAGTTCTTAAGAAAATATACTGGGAAAATAGCATGAGAGTGTTTAAAGAGCATTTATGATCTTCTTCTATGTCACATTTAATAGTTCTCATACTTGTTGGAGATAACGGTACCAACAAAGAAATACTGATGAAATTCAGAATTTTATCTGTTAATCCTGTCGTAATAACTTTGTTCTTAATCTTTAAAGCTTCATCATCAATTTCGTCACTCTAATGAATAATACAAAAAAATACTATGGGCCCAAGTTTGATGCCCATATCCACCTCCGTGGTGTCAAAGATACTCAAGAAATGCTTCAGTATCTTGAAGAATTTAATGTACAAAAGTTTGTAGGCATCGTTTGGGAAGATCAAAAAGAAGAAGTCGAAAAACACTTTCCCGATCATTTTATCTTCGCCCGCTTTCTTTCACTGCAATTAGTTGCCCAAAATAAGATCCAAACTGCATTGGATTTTATAGATAAAGCCTATGAGCGAGGGTATCCACTTATCAAATTCTGGCTTTCCCCTAGGTGGATAGATTATGCATTGGAAAGGTTTAATATACGTAATCCATCGAGGATCGAACTGGATGATCCCAAGTTGGAACCAATCTTTTCACGTCTAGAAGATCACGACCTTACACTTCTTATTCATGTTGCTGACCCAAATACGTATTATCACAGGAAATATCAACCGGTTAGCCGTTATGGACGAAAGAAAGATCATTTAAAAGAATTAGAGAATGTCATTACTAGACATCCAAAACTTAGAGTCATTGGGGCGCATTTTGCTGGTCAACCAGAATGTTTAACTAACCTTAGTAGGTGGTTAGATAATTACCCTAATTTCTATGTTGACACAGCTTCTGCACGATGGATGGCTCGCGAACTAGGTCATCAACGAGAAAAATCTGTCTGGTTTTTTGAAAAATATCAAGATAGAATTCTATTCGGAACAGATATAATTTCGGGAAGACGAGACCTTGGTGAGATTCCAAGCTACTATTTAGATAGATATCGTACTTATCAAACTCTCTTCGAAACTCCTATTGATGGGATGCTCTTACCGTTCCCCGATGAAGAAAATAATAATGATACAACAATCAATGGGTTGGATTTATCATATTCGGTTCTTAAAAAAATATACTGGGATAATAGCATAAGATTACTCGGAGGGTAGAAGCAAAACCAGTATTCGGTAACTAAAACCATATACGGTTCTTGGATCTGTAATTGTGAAAGGGTGAAATGGATTATTTTCTGGCATTTCTAGCTATTAGTAGTGAAAAAGTGAGGAACATTCCCAATAAGAGTAAGTAAGAATCTATCGGGAATTGAGAAACTATCGGGTTTTTTGAATGAGTCTCCGAAAGTGTAGTATCACTTTGCCAATCACTCCAAAAGACATACATAGTATCATCGTTTAAAATAGTACAAGTACCAGCGCCTTCAAGATCCTCACCAGTAATCGCAACGGCATACTCGAGCAGGATATCTTCTGGAAGCCCCCATGAAAATGATCCTGAGTCATAGGAGGAGTTTACTAAATACACATGGTTTGTAGTATAATCTGCAACAGTAGCAAAGACGCTGTTATCACTTGCTACTGCTAAGTAAGCGGTGTCAATTCGATGTATATCATATAGAATTGAATCCTGCATCCAATTTTCTCCATCGTTTGATTTATAGATTACACCCATGTCACTAGCTCCTCCATAGTCAGAGATTACGACATAGAATTGTGAATCATAGTAGATCAGGTCTGTAGGAAATGCTGCATGACCAAAATCATGAATTAATGTTGGATCTTCCCAGCTTTCACTTGTTTTTTTCATGATAAATGGAAGTCCATCGGCACTGGAACCATTCTGGAATGTAAGATAAACATTTTCACTCACAACACAGATAGCAAGATCACCTCCGAGACTAGCTTGCCAATGAGTAACATTGGGGGAGATATCTTCCCAATCTACTGTAGTGATAGAAGATAAATCAGATCCAGTCCAATAACATATCTTATTCTCATATGTTATTCCTGCTAAATGATAGTCTATTCCATCAAAATCAATCGCAACTCGTACGAAGAAGGTTGAACTATTCCCACTATATACTGAATACGGAGTCCAACTTAATGTCGTTCCAACTGTAACTATAGCAGTATAAGAAGGAGAAAAAGATGTTGAAATTACAGCAGCATTATTTTCTACATTTGTAGCATCGCAATGCCATATTTCTCCTCCGTGAGAGGCTGTGGATAGTTCCATATTCCAGTAAACCAAATTTGGAGCACTATTAACAAATATTATATGTCCACCAACCAATATAAAGGCACACAATATCATTCCAAGACCGAGAATGGATTTCATTATCCCACTTTCCTTGTTAATAAAGTTCAATTCACATCCAAAAATCTTTCTATCACCAAATTACGTAATTTTTAACCAATTCAGCTGAATAAAGACTTTTTGAATGGATTAAAAGTGAAATTTATCGGACTTCCGCTTGAGGTTGCTTCAAACTGTCCCTCTAGGTGCCGATAACCCATTGTTGAGATAAATAAGCGCTGATTAAGATAGATTTCAAAATATTCATTGAATAGAAACACTTTAACATTATAAAAAGCCGTGGGAGCTTGGAACTGTACCTTTTGGAGTGTTAATTGATCTTCAATATACTGTAATAGCACGAATTCTTGATTTACAACCACTTCGAGCCCTTTTCGCTCTGATTTTTCCTCAGTCACACGAAGATTTATTTTGACCTGTTTACTATTATATGGGATTGAAAGGTTTAAAATTCCATTAGACCCAGATTTAGAGATATAAGGTTCGATGTATGATTCGATTTGAGGGTACCATTCTAGATAAGGTATTTCTTCCTCATCAAATACTAATTTCTTTGGTTGTGCGAGCAGACCACGCATGATCTCGCCTGAATCGCTATTTCCCCAACGTCTTTTTACTGTATGGAATAATAAATCTTCATCCTTTGGAGATTTGATGATACGGGGTGCGTAATTATGAGGTTGAGTTAAGATACCGAGTGGTTCAAATGATCCTAATGGATCTGATGCTCGATAGGTGTGTACTCGAGCATCATCAGAAATTGAGACAAACATATAATAATTATCATGGAATTGATAAACGACAGGACATTCCATCTCTCCATATTTTCGAGGACTCAGAATAGGTGGTTGTACTTTCCAATGAATAAGATCTTCTGATAACGCGAGTCCTATACATCCTCGGGTCTCATTTGCTCCATCATTGTGCTTCGCAGCGATATACATAACCCATTGTTTGTGTTTCTCATCATAAATGACAAAGGGATCACGCCAAGCCATATCATCTTCTATTTGATAAAACTGAGGATCCGCAGAAATAATAGGGTCTTTAGAATGCCGAATCCACCCTTTCCCATCCGTTTGGTCAGTAACGGCAAGTCCGATCTGCTGTTGAAAGTAGGTATTGATATTTAAACCTGTATAAAACATCCAATAGCGGTTATTATAAAGGATTATATGCATAGTCCAGATAGCACTATCATCAAAGTGTGGAGGATCTGAAACACCGAATATCGGGCCTTCTGTTTCCCAAAAGACCAAATCACGGGATGTTGCATGTCCATAACTGGTTTCTAGTTTAGTTGCGTCAAAAGGACAGGTACGAGAACCTTGTAGATGAAATAAATGATAAATACCATTAATTTTGACAATATCAAAATCATTTAGGCAAAGACCAGGAGGAGCATATCTCATTACTGTCTCTCCTATTTCCGTGAAGACAATCTATGGTAATTTAAATTGTTTTTCTAAGTTTTTTTCTAAATGATTCAAAAGAGTTATTTAAAATAAAATCAAAACAACTGCTAACTTATTCCGAACGAAATTATACGAGAGAGAAAATCAAATGAAAGAAGTAACCCGTCTTCATATTGATCAAGTGAATGGAGATTATTTATTTAAGTTAGAACCTTCATTCTTAACTTTCATCAAGGAATTTAAGAGTAGAAATATTAAAGATAAACGTGAAGACATAATTACCAAAATAATGGCAATACGAAAACAAATTATTGAAAGGGAGGGATTAGAAGACCAAGAGATTCATCAGGAGCTTCTCTCACTTGGAAATTCAATCCTTCGCATGCTTGATATTCGCTGTTTAATTGACTTAAAGCAATTATTAGACCAATATAATAGATTATTAATCTTAACTAATGATCCTATTATCCCTTGGGAGTTAATTGCTATTGATAATAAACCTGCATGTTTAAATAATTCAATGGGAAGGATAATTTCAATTGGTGGAGCTATTAAACAAGTCGTAGACCGAACTGAACACGATGCAATTCAAATTTTGTTAATAGCCGACCCTTTAGGTGACTTACCTGCAGCAAGAACAGAAATACAAAATATTGAGAATGAATTAAAATCCGCGAGAAAATATATTGAGATTACAACACTAATAGGGTCTGAAGCCACAACAATTCGCATTTTAGAACTATTAAAGAAAGAAAGATATGAAATCATCCATTTTTCCGGTCATGCTTCATTTAATGAACAGGCTCCCCAAAAGAGCGGCTTACATTTAGCTGATCGGATAGTAACTGCAGAAGAAATTAAGAACTCGTTAGATTATTTTCCACCAATTGTCTTTCTAAATGCTTGTGAGAGCGCACAAGCTGATATCCTTGAAATTGATAGAGAACAAGTTATGGGGATAGCCCACGCTTTCTTAGAAACAGGTGCACAAACAGTTATAGGCTCAATTTGGCCTATCGATGACCGTGATGCAACTAATTTTGCTTATTCATTTTATCAAAATCTATTGCAAGATAATACTACGATTGGTGAAAGTATTTGTGCTTCGAGGAACGAGTTATACAATTCAGAGAGCAAATATGGCTGGGCATCTTTTATGATGTTCGGAGATCCCAATCTTACACCATTTTCATTTTCTAAAGAGTTTAAAAGCAATATTGAGAAAACAATTATGCTACCTCTCGAAGAACCTGTAGCGTTACGTTTTAAACAAGATCTATTAAAACCAGTAGAAGTAGCTGACCAAGACCAAACCATTCCAATGGGGATAGAAGATGATCTATTAAAAACAATTCAAGATGAGGAATTTTCTGTCATCTTAGGTCCTCCTGGTATCGGAAAAACAAATTGTAAGAAATTGCTTACTCTCAATGAAAGCGGTATTCATTTTGTAGAAATCGACAAAGACTATCTTAAAGGGATTAAGAATTCAGCTTCTTTGAATAAAATTCGTACCGAATTAAAAGAAAAAGCTAATGAGCATAAAGTTGTTACTTTAGTGTTCGATGAGGAATATTATAGTGCTGATCTAAGTAGTGTCAATTTGATAGAAATTGTAACCGCACTATTTCCTTCAGGACAACCAACCGAATTACACCCAAATTTACGCTTGTTATTATTTTTACGTCCTAAATCCTTTAAAGATTTACAGAAAGAGGAAAAAATTTGTTTACACTGGAAGATAGAGAAGATCTGGCTTGAAGGCATTAAATTAACAGAGGAATCAATGGATAAATTACTAACACTACATGACCTTTCTCGTACTAATTTTACCAAACCAGCTTACAATTTAGTATGTCAAAAGATTTCTAGTCGAGATTGGATATATCCTCTATTAGCAGATGATTTATTGTCTTATTTGAAAAAGAATCTTAAAGACGAATTCTC
>JAEOTF010000082.1 GCA_016840025.1 Candidatus Hodarchaeota archaeon | reverse complement strand
CCCGCCTTCTCATCTATTATCAGTATCATTACGACGTTACCCGTTCTCAAAAATGTTTTTCTAGCCCTTCCCGCCGTTCTCACCTACAGCAGCTTCTCGTGACTTCTTGATGTGAAAACCATGCTAGGTTAAGACAAACCCAACGTATTATATTTTCTTCAATCAGTGGTAGTTAATCTATCCTTAGAATAATCTTTGTGATATTGATTAACGTTTTTCCAACCTTTTTTTATTAAGAATGAAGAATACAATCACAGCAATACTGTAAGAGATCAATGAAATTAGAACTCCGATGTTCTTTGCATCTGTATAACCCCAACGTAAAACAAGGTCATAAAATCCAGCATCAGGTAGTCGGATGACTATGAACTTAAGACTAGATTCCATAGGAGAAATTTCTTCAAAGTTCAAGAACACCTGTAAGGAAGGATAGAACGCCCAAGGTAAGAATAGAAAAGAAGAGGCATTCGTATGAAAAGATAACTGAACTTTAGTTTGTGTTAATACATAACGATCTAATTTGATATCTATAGAATGGTTATGTAGTTGGACAGAAGTCCCATTTTTAATAAACAATTTTTCTGCAGAATGTGAAATCCGATCAATATTCATTTCACGAATTAGATTGTAAGTTACGTTCGCGGAAGAAGAATCGGCATTTGGATCGAAAACAATCCTTCCCATTCCCGTAGCATTATAAGTGTAGATATAAGGTGGATCTCGAACTTCAACCCGATTTGAAACAATCAAAGGGGAAGCTAGTGAATTATAGTAAATAGATTTTCTTTGAGAAGACCAACTCCAGTTGAGGTTCGTCAGTGGTTCCTCGTTTCTGTTATCAAGAATTAGGTACTCAACATCCAACAAAACTAAGAGATCAAGAGCGACCTTTGACAGAGTGTTATTTTCGTAAGCATCCCTATGAATTAAATTTACAGCATCAAAGAGAGGTTTATATGTCTTGGTGGTTACCTCCAAGACATTTCCCAGAAGTGTTGGTCGTCCTGTATGAAGAACTACTAGAGAAGGTAAATCTAATTTCCTCGCAAAAGTGTAACCAACATCCACTACACGATGGTAACTCATCGGTTGTTTTTGCAACCATTCGTAGGCAACACTATCAAAATTAGGTCCGAATGGTTCATCTAGGGTAGCAATTCGAGAAATGTAAGGTTGACTTAGTCCAAAAGCTAATCCTTGATCTATAAAAATGATTAAACATAAAATTGAGAAAATGAATTTATATCGAAGATGGCTAGGGATTAATAATTTATCAAATTTGAAGCTAGACTCTTGTAATTGATTAAAGAATTCAGAAACATTGTTAAAAAGCCGATAGAAACCATATCCCCCACCAATACTAAGAAAAAAGACACAAATATTAAACCATCTCTCAGGTCCTAACTGGAATGTGAAGATGGGAAGCGGGAAAAGAAATAATACAATGATAAAAGTGAAACAAAATGAGAAAAAGTATTCTCTTTTTTGTTTGTCTTTTCCCAGTAGATAGAGGCCAAGAAGTCCAATA
Source organism: Candidatus Hodarchaeota archaeon (assembly GCA_016840025.1). Next base: position 604 of record JAEOTF010000082.1, on the reverse strand, counting down.
AAAAACATTGGTAATCCGAGATAATTGCTTACTGCTCTAAATGGCATAAAAATGTCTTGTGAAAAATCTGCAGCAAGTGGTAAGATTTGATGTAAACCAGGAGCATTCATCCTGCTTTGTTGAAGATAGGCCTCAATAACGAAATATTCTGAATCAAACAGAATAGGTACTAAAACAAAAGAGGACAGCAGTCCAGCAAATCCAAATGCAATACTAACTGATAAGAATTGTATCACATCGTGTTTAAATGTGGTTCTTGATGATATCATATGTATTAGGATAAAAAATAAAATTATCACTGAAAATGCTCCACCGTACGAGGGGTGTGTAAGAAAAAGAAGTGAAACGGAGATGGAGAACATAATTAGATGGCGAAGTGGTTGATTCCAATTATTTGAAAGTTGCATAGTAAAATAATATTTTTCTAAGAAAATCAATGGAAGCGGAAATAGTAGATAAATTAAAACTAGATGTAGGTGTCCATTGTATCCTCCCAAGGTATGCCCCAAACGAAAAGCTGATAATGAATAGAAAATTGTTGAACATACAGCACTTGGGATCGAGTCGGTACATTGTTTCACTAACCAATACATTGAAACACTGG
>JAEOTF010000081.1 GCA_016840025.1 Candidatus Hodarchaeota archaeon | reverse complement strand
CTTTTATGGGAAATGATGGAAGCGGAAAAACAACAATTAGTAAAAAACTTGGAGATATTTTTAGTGACTTGGGATTTGAAGTCATATATAAACATGAATATCAGTACATGGTTTTGCGTTTTTTATTTAGATTAATTGGATCGGAAAAAATTGCATTAGAAAGAAGAGAGATGATTGATAAAAGGACAGAATCATGGAAATATTATTTCTGGCCTTATATGGTTTGGTTTGACATAATTTTATCATATATATACTTCAAACTTTTTAAGAGAAAGGCAATCGTGATCCTTGACAGGTATCTGTATGATCATTATATGAGTTTTAAATATTTAGGAAATTTAAGAAAATTATCTGAATGGTTATACTTACATTCTCCGAAACCAGAGGTTACCGTTGTTTTATGGGTTGAACCAAAAATTGCATTTAACCGTAAAAAAAGTTCACATCCTTATGATATCGAATTCTATGAGAAACAGACCAGAAGCTATCTTCAATTAGCGAAGAATTTAGGAATAATGTCTCTGAACACTAACAAACCTGTTATTAATACCATAAATGATTTTTTGAAAATACTTCCAATAGATAAACTCACAATAATTTTAAAAAAAGGTTTACAAAATAGAGTGTTATTGTCAGTTATTGAAAGATATCGAATAAATTCACTTCATCCATCAATTATTGAATCTTACCAAAAAAGAAGAGAAAAACTAGAAGAAACATTAAGATTTATCAAATTTTTTTCAGAAAAAAATGGCATCAAAAAATATTCGATTGTAAAAACATTATTCACAAACAAATGGATAGGTAACGATGTAGATGTACTCATTTCTGCGAAAGAGTTTGATAGAACAATAGAGAAGCTCAAAGAATCGACTACAACTATTGCTACAGTGAAACCTAAGTTTATGGTTAAAGGAAAAGTCGATATTACAATCTCGAATGGGCTTTCCATAGATTTGCACTCATACATAGGGTGGAGAAATCTTGTCTTTATTTCTCCACACGAAGTCCTAAACGAAAATTACATACTAAAAAAAGATGACGACCTCAATTTTTTCAATGAAGAGATCAATAGTATAATAATTGCTATTACACATGTATTTGAAAAGGGATTCATTACTTTAAATGAATATGTGTTTGTAAAACAATTCCTTAACAAATCGTTATTACAGAACAATTTTCCAGATTTGTCTAAACTGTTACGGGATTATGTTTCACTGATCGATCAATCATTCAAATCAATTGAAGAACATCGTTCTTATCCTTTATTTATTCCTTTTAGGATTATAATTAAATCCCATACAAAATTACTCTTCCATTCTAAAAACAAGCATAATGATCTCTTTACTAGAATATACGCTGTAGTAAGGAATATATCTCTCATGATTTTTTGGAGAATACGATACAAAGTAAAAAATAAGTTACCTTTTGAGGTCAAAATGTTCCAATGAAACATATCAAATTCACGAAGACAAAAGACCTATACTTGATTGCGGGGTTTATACTTCCACTATTTATCTCTATTCTTACTTTTCGGGAGATACTATTTTCACCAGGTATCATTCAACATGGTGATCTAGGTTATCCTATTGATATGAAGAACTCTATTTCATATAATTTAGAACTTTGGAATCAGTGGATGCAAAGTTTTAATCATCATCTTCCAAAGCTATGGTTGGTAGTACCTTTATCCTCATTATTGGCGATTTCTTCTTCTGAAATTATCATGAAATTATTTCCTTTCACAATTTTTTTCATATCTGGTGTTAGTATGTATTTTTCCATATCCATTTTATTGAACGATGAGAAAATTAGTTTAAGCAATTGGATAGCGTCTTCGGTTTCTTCTTTGCTTTTCATGATAAATCCTTGGACATTACATATGATTCATCATATGGAATGGTTGGTTTTAGGATATGGAATTTTACCCTTGAGCTTATCGTTGTTTAATAAGATACTTAACGATAAAAAAAATAAACCTTATCCATATTTTCTAATAGTAATTCTTCTAAGTCTTGTTTTCACCCAAGTACAAACAGCATTTTATGTTATGATACCTTTTATTATCTTGTTTTTCTTTCAGTTAGGATTTAGAATGAATGAAGATCAAACACGAAAAAAGACCATTTTTAAGTGTTTGAAAAGGAGTATGTTTATTTTTGTCCTTCTTTTTGTCGTTAATGCGTTTTGGTTATTACCCTATTTATTTACATTACCTTATGAAACAGAACTACCTTTCAAAACTTTATCGATCGGAGAAGTTAATGCTGCAAGCGGTCAAAATCCCATTACTTATATTCTTTCTCTATTTTCACTTCAGTTTACTAGAACTACAGACGTATCTTATTCACTAAATCATCCAATATTGGATACAATTTGGTTCATTTCTGGAATTCTTATTGCTATTTTTGCATTCCTATCAGTACTAATCGTATCTGATAAGCCTATAAAAAAATGGTTTCATTTCTTTGGATTATTAAGCATAATTTCAATTGCTTTGTCTATGGGAACTCTAGGACCTCTTGGGAAGTACTATTATAATTTAGTAATTAGCCCCTTAGGATGGGTTTTTCGAGATCCTACAAGGATTATTGGATTAGTAGTTTATTCGTTATCTTCTCTTATTGGCTTAGGTCTAAATCAATTTCTTTCAAACAAAGTGATTTTGTATAAAAAAAAGACACTTGATTTCAATTTTAAAATTATCATCGTTTTTCTATTAATCGTCTTAATACTTTTCCACGGATGGCCATCACTTACCGGAAACTTCAATAAAGGATTTGTATCAATGGTTCCTCCTTCAGAGTATCAGGATATCATTACCTTACTCGGGAAAAATCCATATGAGAGAATTTATTGGCAACCAGCGGATTTAAGATATACATGGGATCCTACTCTTCACATAGGAAAAAATATTGGAGCTTTATCATCTTATAATTCGATATTTGGCTATAACGTGTATGGATCAATTTTAAATCAATATTTCTATTATGATCTACTTAATGATCAAAAAACTGATAATTTTGGAAAACATCTAGCTCCTATTAATGTAAAATATGTCGTTTGGCATAAAGATCTGATCTCACCTTATAATGAAATTGCAGAAAAAAGGATAAATTCACTTCTTTTCCAAAAAGATTTATCGATAATAAATGACGGAGAGGCTTTAATAGTCTTTAAAAACGACCGAACAGTATCTCCGATTTCTATCCCTAAAGAAATATATTTAGTTAATGAAGGATTGAGTGCTTATAATGAACTTATTTCCCTACCGATGTTTAATCCACAAGAGATAGGGGTAATATTCTCGGCTTATCTACCATTATTTTTAGAACAAAATGAGTTTCAAGGAATAACTGTTGTAGGGTCTGAAACAACAGTAAATGATATGACATTACTATTCATTGACCCTCAGTTTATAATTGAACCGTTCGATTATACAAGTTACGACATTCGAGATTTAGCATATCAATGGTGTAGAGAGAACACTCTACTATGGTATAGGAGTTTAGCGCTACCTAATAATATTAACAATTGGGACTTTGACTTTCAGGTAGGAATTGTAGCTACCTCAAAAACTGGAGCGGAGCTCGAAATACCCATAAATATCAAAGATGATGGGATCTATGACTTAAGTATTAGATTTCTTGAGAATTCTAAAGGGGGTACAATGGAAATACTGGTTGATGGGGAAACTTCTAAAGTACTAAACTGCTCTTCTGAAACTAATCAATTTGTCTATAAAAGGGTTACTTCAAAACACTTACCTGTGGGAAAGCATAAAATTACTCTCCGGAATATTGACGGTCTTTCCATAGTCAATTTTTTAACATTAACACCAGCTGGTCAGACGATAAACTATTCAACAAGTGCAGAAAGAATTCTAAACGACACAAATAATCTTATTCTATTGAATATAGATCCTTTATATGACGTCAATAAAGAACTGGATCTTGAAATACCTAAAGACTCTGAATATAAAATATCTCTCTATCCAATAGATACTATACAAAACTTAACAGTATTAATCGATGGAATAACAGTCGAGAATTCCGATTTTCTAGAACTGAAAAGCGGAGAACACACGCTTAGAGTAGCGTATCCAGAGGAATCTTCTATTTTAACGAATTGTGAAATTTTGGATGGTTGGTCAGTAAATCAACCAGGATATGTCAAACTATCAACTCTTCATACTGAGGGAAATTATTCAATTGAATCCGATCCAAAAGCTTGGATGAAATATACTTTACCGAAAGCGATGAACTTCAATGAATACGAATATTTAAGCCTTCAGATCCTCGAAACAACCAGTGAAAAAATTATGGTCAGTTTGATAGATCAAGATGAAACGGAATCTGCATCAATAGAATTAAAAACAACAGAAATTTGGAGCCAGTATGTTATTGAGATTCCTCAATTTAATAACAGCAAGTGTGATTTAACTAATGTTAAAGAGTTGATGTTTCATGATATATACGGTGACTATGTTATCAATATTGATGACATAGAGCTCGTTAGAAATATCCCAAATGTCGATAAGGTAATAATCTATTCAACAGAAAATCAATATGAGAATCTCCAAGATTTCTTTACCCTAAATACAAGCCCTGCGGAAATTATAGAATATAGAAAAATGGATGCAACTTCTTGGAAAATCCTAGTGAATGCAACAAAGCCCTTTATGCTTAGTTTTACTGAAACTTACGATCCTTTATGGATTGCACATATAAATGGCGAAAGAATAGACTCTATACCTCTCTATTCGGAAATAAATGGCTTCTGGATAAATCAAACAGGACAGCTCGAAATCACCCTTCAATATGAACCACAAAAATGGTTCAATTACGGTTTGATCATCTCCGTTACAACCTTTGTTGTATGTCTCGCCTATCTAACTCACATTAGGACTAAAGATAAAGAGATCTTGAAACGGATAACAGGTTTTTTTACACGTTTACCGATCGATCGAGAAAGTAAAGAAAATCGAAAAAAATCTAGATAATTCTAATAGTATCTTTGGATTTCAGCTACGTTGTCTAAAGAAATATTAGAATAAATCTTTATTGACATATGCATAATCGTTCGGAATCCGCTTTACTAGCTATAGAAATTGAATGGCGGTATTGTCGCTGAATCGATGGATCGATAAAGATCAATTTCCCAAAAAACAAACTCTACTCGTTGTAACCTTTAGTATAGCGTTTTTTGTACGGATGATTCCCGAAATTCTCATGAGACCATACTTGGTTGGTTTTGATCTTATGGGCTATTATCTTCCCGAAGTCATGATTTGGCTAGCTAAAGGACTGCCGCTTCAGGGTTACATTGATGGGGTGCCGCTTCTCGCAACTGCCCCATTCTTCTATATTGTTCTTATTGGGTTAAATTCACTGGGACTTCCTCTTATCGTAATCTTGAAAATTCTTCCGTCGATTCTACACGGTATCCTCGCTACTTCTCTTTACTATTATGCGAGAAAAATACTAGTTTGGTCAGAGAAGAAGAGTATCCTTGTTTCTCTCTTAGGAACACTGTACTTCGTCGCACTTCGAGTCTCATGGGATCTTTTGAGGAACCAACTTGCGTTATCTCTCCTCTTCCTTACCTTGGTTCTTCTTCAGAAAACAGAAAAGTCTGTGAAATCTTACTTCACAATATCTGTAATGATGCTCTTAATCGTGATAACTCATCAACTCGTATCAGTATTAATGCTGTTTATAGTCGTGATTACGATCATCAAAAAAAGTCTGAAAAATAAATTTTACATTCCCAAAAAACTCATATTAGCTTCAATATCCGCATCGCTTCTTTTCATTTTAACTGCGTATTTAAAATTTAATATTAAGCTAAATCTGAACTGGTTGATTCATTTTGGTTACTCTTCATATCCTGACATGGTATTGACTATGTTGGCTTTTTTGGTCTATAGTTACTGGCCCCTTTTCATTTTCGTATTAAAAGGATTTCAGAGTTTAAACAATTCACATCTAAGTTCGTGGATGGTAATCTGCATATTGCTAACATTCATTCCAATAAGGGAAGGAATCGAATTCCGCTGGGTGCTACTGTTAATGTACCCTTTTGCGTTCTACACAATAGAGGCTTTATCCAATCTCAAGTTTAATATTAAGCTTAAATGTTATAAACGTCCAATTTTGGCAAGTTTTACACTCATCGTTATCGTACTTTCAACGGGATTCCTGGTCATGCCCAACACCGCTCCGCTCCCATACTTTCAAGCGTGGCCGATGCAGAAGTACATCCCATCCTCGATGCTCCAAAACACCATAGCGCTAAAAGATTGTCCCGCGACCGAAAACGCACTGAACTGGGTGAAACTGCGTATGGACGATCACTCACTCTTCATTGCTCACACAGCGTTTTATGGTTGGGCGCTTCAAACGCTCAATGCAACCCACACGCAGCATTACGGGTGGGGGAACCCTGCGCAAGCTGCTTCGGAAGCTCAAATGAGGGGATATTCAACGGTCTACACCATCTGGTGGGTCCGAGGTCTTGGATGGAACCCTCCAATGCCTGATGAATTTCAACTGGTCTATCAGAGTAATCGGATTGCGATTTATGAATACT
>JAEOTF010000080.1 GCA_016840025.1 Candidatus Hodarchaeota archaeon | reverse complement strand
TAGTGCTACTAAGGGATGAATGAACTGATCTGCGGGAATCTGTTTTGTTTTAACCACTTTTAATTCTAACTGGTTTTTTTTGCGCTTAATGTCGCAAAATTCTTCTAGATATTTTTGAAATCGAACATTACGAAGTAAAGGAGCTATGATTGAGAAGTAAACCCATTCCCGTTCTTCTATCTTCTTAAATATCCCTTCAAATATTTGTACAATCTGCTCTGTGGCCTCTAATGCACGTTTTATCTTTTCCATCAACTCTGGACTCTGCGACATTCGCATGAGCTCTGACTTCTTAGTAACCTTCTGAAATTCATTTGAAGTTGGCTCCAAAACATTCTCCCGAAAACTGGCAACAGTTTGCTCCGATTGCCCTTCTAATGATTCTGCAGTCATTTGTTCGAGAATACGAATAAATCCTCTTGGAATTTCTTGGAGTCCATAAGCACGAGATGCCAATCGACCGGATTGAGTATATAACGAAAAGGGAAACAGAGTTGTGGTAAAAAGACCGAGATACGGCGATTCAGGAATTTCTAGATGAGAAACTATGTGAGTATCTGTTCCTACAGCTAGATATTCTAAAATTGCAGTTTGAGAAAGACGGGGGAAGCATGTTGACAGTTCATCTACATAGTTTAACTCATGAATATGTTTTTCCCCCCAAGATATAAGTTTAATATCTGGTAGAAGGTCATTAGAACGAGCAGCCACGGGATCTAAATCAATTGCAATGGAAGAAGAATCTACTCGTATTTCTTTGATTATTGGAGAGTCCAGTTCTATTTTCGATGTGCCCTTAACCGAAATGGGGGGAATGACAGAGAAAGACCCTATTGTTATGACCTCCTTCTCGTTTCACTACATAGGAAAGTAAAGAATTCATCCACAAATAAGGATGACCTTTTTTGAAAGATTTTGATCATTCCTATGAAAAAGAAACAAATCCACGTTTTTGATGATCGACTTGTCTAATGGCCTATTTACGTTTTGTACTTAGATTAAACGATAGAATAACGCTTTTTAGACCTAACAGATTCTAGGAAGAGAACGAGCAACGGGTCTACGGAGTATCCTTTTTCCACCTACCTCTGTTTCTAGAATAACGCTTTTTGCGTGTGTTCGACGACATTCACCAATGATTTTTGCGTTTTTACCTTCCTCAAAATTGGTAAATACACTTAAAATTTCTTCCGCCTTCTCAGGGCGACAAGTAAGCAATATTTTACCCTCGTTTGCCATATTTAGAGGATTAACGCCTAGCATCTCACAAAGATGAAGAACAGAGTCTTGAATAGGGATTTTAGTCTCCTTTAACCATAGGGAAACATTTGATTTGACTGCGATCTCATTTGTAATAGCAGCCAGACCTCCTCGTGTAATATCTTTGGCTGCAGTAATGATATCACTGCCTAATGTCTCATAAACTTCCCCTATCAGGCGATTTAATGGGGTTACATCACTTTGTATTTTTGATTGAACTTTGATCTTTTCACGGCTTACTAAAACGGCAAGTTCATGTTCAGCAATGGTTCCTGTGCAAATTATCTTGTCTCCCGGATTCGCACCTGAATCAAGAATAATTTGATCTGTATATGTAATTCCAAAACCTGAAGTTATAACTGCAATTTTATCAATCTCTTTACGCGGCATGACTTTTGTATCACCGCCGACTAATGCAACATCAGCCTCAATAGCAGTCTCATTCATAGACTCCATGATTGTCTCCAGATCGAAAAGAGGAAAGCCTTCTTCCAAAATTAAGGCATCGGTAATGGCTAAAGGTTTTGCTCCCATTACTGCAACATCGTTGACGGTACCTGCAATAGCTAAGCGACCAATGTCCCCTCCTGGAAAGAAAGGAGGATTTATAACATGCGCATCTATGCTTGTGACGAAATAACGTCCATCTGGTAATTTTATCGCTGCACCGTCATCTAATGCGTCTAATCCAACTCCTTGAGGGGTCTTAATTTTATTAAACTTATTTAAAATATATTTTCCGATAAAATCATCCATGGAGCGACCGCCGTCGCCGTGCATAAGTTCTACAAAGCCTTTGCGCATGAAAATCGCCTAATAAGCTCTTATTCTATCTTGGTGGAAACAAAAAGGGGCTGGTAAAAGAGATTTTAAGATTGTTTCGATTTTTTCTGTTAATGAGGCTTAAAAACACTCGAAAAAAGAAAAAGTTAAGGGACAAGGAAGGAAGTGTCTTTATCCCATATTAAATCTGTTTATTTTTGCAATATTCTACAAAAAATTTCTTAATTTTTGTAGAGCTTCCATCTGATGAAAATAACTAAAGAAACCATGCTTAGGATAATGAAAGGTGATTCAAAAAACGGTGTTGAAGCTGTTTCTGTCTCTGTTTCAATAGTAGTTGAAATGGTGGTAAGATCAGTAGAAGTTATTGAAGTAGTAGTTTTTTCAACTGAAATTGGAGCTAATTTGGAAAGAAACATGTCATATTCCCCTTGATGCTCAGTGAGAAACGCATTTCCTGTTGGGAAGTTCTCTGAGGTTGTATATCCACAAATGACAATTTCATCACCTGAAATCAAAGCAATACCAGAGCCAATATCATCCTGATAGCCACCAATAAATGTCGAGAACTGGATGGCACTCCCATCTCTTTGAATTTGTGTAACGAAAACATCATGGGGACCTCCCCCATATGCCTCGAAGTAAGCATTAACCGTCGGAAAACTCCCGGCCGAAGTTTCTCCAGTTAGTAATATATTACCCTTACTATCAACAGCTACTGCATAACCCCAATCATGTCCAGTTCCACCAATAAAAGTGGAAAATAGAAGGGTATCTCCTTCTGGATTAATTTTAATTATGAAGGCATCTTTCCACCCAGCTATTTTCTTTTGAACTGCATCTTTCTTGGGGAAATTGTTAGAATAGGTATAGCCAGTTACAATAATATTTACAATAATATTTACAATAATATTTCCATTTACATCAATACACAAATCATCTCCTCTATCTCCATCATCTCCACCAATATAGGTAGACCAAATTAACGCTCCGTTAACATCATATTTTACAACCATCAGATCCTGAGATCCTCCGCTAAAAGTCTCTTGAATTACCCCTGAGGTGTTTATCCCATCCGCACCTACACCTCCTGTTACAATAACATTATTAGCAGCATCAAAACCAATTCCTCGTCCTGAATCGCTACCTCTACTTCTTAAGTAGCTGGAAAATTTTAAAAACTGACCATCACAAGAAAAAACGGTTACATAAGCATCTAAGTTTCCTCCAGCATTGTGGTTATTCTGAAATGCATTGACAACAGGAAAGTTAGTAGACCTAGTAGTCCCTCCTACAATAATGTTACCCTCATTATCAAAAGCTACAGCTGTTGCACAATCATCTCCAATGCCGCCTAAATAGGTCGAAAAAATCACCGTACCTGTAGGATTAAATTTGGTTACAATTGCGTCAATACTTCCATTACGACTCTCTTGGAAGGCATTCACAGTAGGGAAGTCATTGGCTGATGTGCGACCAACAACAACGATGTTTCCATCGGAGTCAACATCTATATCAGCTAAATAGTAAAGGGAAGAACTTATACCGGATTCAGCCCCTGTTCCCCCCAAATATGTTGAAAATGTCACATTACTATTGACTACATCAGTTAACATACTTTTAGTAGAAAGATCGCTATTTGTTGAAACATCTGAAATTTTTCGTAATTCAACAAAGGAGTTATTGTTGGAATTAACCCCCAGTAATGAAACAAAGATTAAAAAAACGCTATTGTTAAATTAATTTTGAAAGTATTCATAATTTCAATCTCCTATGCTCTGTATACATTAATTTATATTAACATTGTATATATAAGTAGTTTATAATAACATAATATATATTGTCGTGTAAACTATAACGCTTCCACGGAACGAGGCATAGCTTAATCTCAATACAAAAACTATTGAATTGTGTAACAGCAATTAACGGTGAATATCTAAAAAAACACAGATTTTGGAGTTTTTTAAAGAGTTAATAGAAAAATAAGTGTAATAGAAGCTCGGAATGCATTTCTAAGTATTAGTTCGGGCTAAAATGACAAATCTGCATAATTGTTTCAGCGAATCTTTATAAAGATCCACCTTAAAAGCCCAATTCATCCCTTGCCCAAGACAAGAGGCATTCTTGGGCATCTTTCCATAAAATCTTAGCCTCAGTTACTGGATTTACCCTTAAAGGAATGAAAAGCATGGTTCAATGGCAAGGACGATCTAAGCGAAAGCCCACAGGCGGAAAATACAAACATGCAAGAGGTAAACGCAAAAGGGAACTAGGGCGACCTCCAGCTGAAACATTAGTAGGTGAACCACGAAAGAAACGCATCCGTACCCGTGGAGGAAATTCAAAGACGCGACTTCTTAGAATAGATAAAGTAAATGTCAATGATCCTGAGACAGGAAGGTCATTTATCGCAGATATTCTAGATGTCCAAGAGAATCCAGCAAATAAAGACTTTTCACGTCGAAAAATTATTACAAAAGGGGCAATTATCCAAACCAAAGCTGGGGCTGTGGTCGTAACATCAAGACCAGGTCAGCACGGAATCATTAACGCTAGAAAAGTCTAGGTAAACAAAGAACAGAATAAGACTAGACTTAAGCGAGAGGGAGTAAAAGAGTTCCTATTTACTTATTTTAATCTATAACATGGTAAAATCTAATCATTAGAGTAAATTAATATCTTTGGAACTCAATTAGCCATGTCACTCATTAAGAGTTATAAATATCTGAAAATGGGAGCAGGTCTCAATATTTATCCGAAAAATTAGATTAATTAGTAAAGAAAAAAAGAAAGGGGGTTAAATAAGATTCCTGTGAAAATTTAAAGTATGAAATTTTCTGATATATTGTTCCCTGAGGCCAAATGATTAGCTTTTCTTCTTTCTCCTCAATACCAAAGCTATGATTGCGATAGTGATGGAATTTAGAGCTAGGAAATTGAAGACAGGAATCTCAGAAACCCCAGAGATGCTCATATCGATAGTGATAGAGCTAACATTTGCTTCAATTAAACCCTCTGGTAATGCCATTTCATAGGAAGGATATTGCCCGATATATATTCGGAAATCATCGATAAAATAGCTAAATGGTTCTTCTAAACCTGCATCAAAGTACCAATCAATAAAGAAATTCACACCATTTGAAATATTATTCAACGTAACTTGTAGATTCGGGTTAGTCGGTGTAGTAGCTATTGTCAATCCTATCGGAACTTCCGCGGCAGATTCATTGAATTCAATCGTACTCTGGCTAAGCTGTGCTTGATTAGTGTCAGATAGAGAAATATCCCCAGTGATCATTGTTTGAAGAATGAATTGTGCTTGTATATCTATATGAGAGATAATTTTATCGAGAATCTTAAACAACACTGTAATGGCAGGGTAAATCTGTGGTGCAAGAGTACTAACTATTGGCGGGATATAATCTTTAGCCAAATTCCAGAGATGAAGACGAGTGGAAGCATTCAAGACTGTTCCTAATAATTGAGGGGAAACTAGCATATGTTCCAGTTCTAGATAGTCTATAGGCAGATATTGGTTAATTTTATCTACAATTTTATCGGCAAAATCTTGATGTGATATCCCAAGGGCATCAAGTAGACTATTAATCGTAGATAATGGAACATTTACTGTAAATGATCCGTTTTGGAGTATCTGAAAATCGCCGCCTAAAAACCAAAAGTTGGTTGAAACATTGAGTCCTAGATCGTAGGCTGTTTCTAATTTCAATTTATCATCATACATCTCAATAGAATAATTCAGGTGATATGATTCGCCAGGTAAGACTGTTTCTGGATATTCAATGGTTAGAAGCCCTTCTATTGCCATAGTTACAGTAATATTCAACTCAGCTGCTATAGTGATATCTGTGGTTTGCGCATTAGCAAAAGCATCTAGGTCATCCATTACATTTGACCAAGCATTGATGAGATAGGGACGTTGAAAAGGATTGGAGACATCAAAGGTAAAAGGTGAAATTTCAGGGGTGGTATAATCAATTACTGGAATATTAAGAATATTTCCATTCAAGGACTCATTCAAATGACCATACCAATCTTTTAAGATAGAATCTGTCAGTTCTTGTACTTCATAATGGTAAGAAGTCTCATTGGATCCCTCACCACTATCGAAAGCATGATAAAATGTATCTATTGTAAGTTTAAGCGTTTGAGCGCCAAGTTGAGAGGGAATAAAGTCGGTATTTAGAGAACTGAGATCATAAACTGTATAATCAATTGTTAAATTTGTACCTAAAAAGGGGTGGAAGCTTTCGGTGAAATTTACTGTCTGATTAAAGTTCCCTGTGGCTGCAGGATTACTTTCGTAAATGGCATATTCATGTTCGGGATAGAGAGGATTTTGTGCTTGGTCAAAAACGATCCTTACAGGTTTAGTAATATCTGCAGGATCTAAAAAGATTAAAAACTCTTCATAATCATATTTATGAATCTGTATTTCTGCTAAACCGCTCCCAAAGGTCTCTTTTTCCCAGAAGAAGAAATATTGGAGTGCCCAGAGAGTTGTAGCTACTTCATTATCATACCCAATACACACACGCCCATAAATCCCATTGGGTCCTTCCGTTCCGCTAGTTTCATCATCAATATAGAGATACGGTTGATAACCCCACAATAATTCTTCGGCAGTGATTGTTGTTTTGGTGTCAGTTACAATGAATTTTATAGTAGCATTGGCGTCACCAATGTCAGTTTGAAATTCAATGGTACTGTTTTCCAAATTTTCCGTGGTATATGTAATTTTACCGAGGTTTTCATCAGGGTCGGGAAAATCTGACTCCCAAACTTCTATCATTACTGTAGTATTCCATGTCCAGCCTTGGAATGCGATAACATCCATATCAAGTGTAGTGTCATCATCCACTGAAATCTCCCCGCTTTCTGGATATCGGGTATAGTTTCCATTCACCCAAATTTTAAAATAAATTTCACCATATCCAAGTGAACCTATCCCACTATCGTGATCGGATTTAATATAGGATTCGGTGATATTAACTGTAAGGTAGTATAAATTTGATGACCCGGGTATTGAACCTGCAAAATTGGGGATTAAATCTGACCCCATGAATACATCGGCTCCTGTCAGATTGAAAGTATTCAATCCCTCAAGAAACTCAGAACCGTTAAAACCTTCTGCTTCAACCTGATATTCGCCCACAGCTATAGAAAAATCTTCACTATGGGAAAATTCAATTGGTATTTCATTTATCTTTGATGAAACAGCGGCTTTTGACTCATTTACTGGTTCAACACTAAGAAGTGGAGCAAGAAATAGCACCAGTAATACTAAAGTGATTAATGCTATTGGTTTAGAATCGACACGTCTTAACATAATAAATCCATCCACCTGTTTTCTTGAAAGAAAACAGAGATTTGTAAATAATTATCTCCGAGGTCATTCATAAAAGCTTATTGGAGATATTACTTTATTGATTCGTGATAGTATTAAATTCGTGGATAATGTTACTAAAAAAAGACTAAATTCCCCTGATTACGAAATTATGCAGATAAAGAAGAGTTTATAAATAAAAATATTTCAAAAAGGCGACGGGATAGAATTTGCGAGTCTTGGGATTAGATATTGGGGGGGCGAATACAAAAATCGTCATAATTAAACATAAAGGAGAAAAATTGAACTTAGAAGTTGACCATTCTGCGTACTTTCCTTTCTGGGAAAAGAAAAAGGAATTTAAAAGCTTTCTAAAGAAAAATAAAGAATTAATGTCCAAAGATTTCGCTACTGTGGGCGTTACCATGACAGCGGAATTGAGTGATTGTTTTGATACGAAGGCTGAGGGGGTGGAGTATATTACTGAAAATATATCTAATGTATTCCCTCAAGCAAAATTTTATAGTGTATCAGGAGATTTTTTAACAGCGAAAGATGCAATCAATCAATGGCACAAAGTTTCTGCAGCTAATTGGCATGCAACGGCCTCATTAGCAGGGAAAAGGTTTCCAAACTGCCTTTTCATAGATATTGGGTCTACAACTACTGATATTATACCTATAATAGATGGAGTACCGACAACTAAGGGTAAAGATGATGTTAACCGTACTATTTACTCTGAACTACTTTATACTGGAGTTTTACGAACGAGTTTAATAGCATTAACGGGAATGGATCGAATTCCGTTCAATAATACTACTATTAGGGGATCACCTGAATATTTTGCCTGTACTGCGGATATTTATCGAGTTCTTGGATTTATTAATGATGATGAATATACAATCGACACCCCAGATGGCAGGGGTACAAGTATTGATGAGTGTCTAAGCAGGATTGCTAAGTTCATTTGTGGTGATTTACAAGTTGTTGAAAAGACTACATTAGTAGAATTAAGTAAATATTTGATGGATCGGCAGATTGACATAATTACCACGGCGATCCAAGAAGTGAGAGATATTCATGGATTGGAAGAAGAATTAACTGCAGCAATAACGGGATCGGGGCATTTTTTAGCTGAAAAAGCAATAAAGAAAGCAGGATTAAAAAATCATATCAGTCTAAATTCCCAACATGCAGGTATAAAGGGAGAAGCTGAATTTTCTCCAGCATTAGCAATGGCTATGCTCTTGATGTCCTCCCCTGTCTAAACCACAGGAACCATTGATGATACGATAACAAAAAATAGGAAAGAATAGCTTATATACTAGATGGATGGGGGATTTTGCTATTGGGATTGTTATTAAAATACCATTTTAAAGAATCCAGAAGAGTACTTTCTAGATCAAACTTCGGTTTATAGCCTAAAACCTCTTTTGCCTTAGTTGAATCAATCTGATAATTTTGTCCAAGCAATTTCACACGGAATCGCGTGGCAGTTGGACTGGTTTTCTTTCGCAATAATATACCAAAACCTTCTGAGATTGCTCCAAAAAGGTATCCTACTTTATAAGGAACATGTGTAAATGCAGAGCTTGCACCTAGAAGTTCCGCTATTCGTCCATATAGTGTATTTACATCAGTGTCAAAACTAGTTACATTAAAAGACTCGTTCTTAGTATTTGGTGTTTCTGCTGCCAATCGAATGCAATGAGCTGCGTCCCGTGCGTGTACGATTGATTGAACCTGCTTGCCCGAGCCAATAACCATCATTTTACCATTAAAAATAGATTCTACTGCTATTGGGATTGTATAGGAATCACGTGAGCCAAAGATGAAAGGGGGTCGAACCGAAGTAATATCCATGTCATAGTCCGTAACATATCTGTCGACAGCAATTTGAGCTTCATATTTCGATTTTTGATAATTTCCAAAAGGTTTCTTAGGGAAATCTTCAGTGATTGGCGTCTTACTGTTTGGAAAACCATAGACAGCTGTAGAACTAGTGTGAACTATTTTTTTAATTCCTAGATTTTTAGCTGCTTCGAGAACATTGATAGTACCCTGTACGTTGACTCTTTCAAATTTATCTCTTGATCCCCAGTCTTCCATCACAGCAGCGTTGTTAAAGACGATATCCACATCTTTCATGGCGTCCATTAATGTTTCAGGCTGAGTAATATCGCCTATGACTTTTTCAACCATTTCATGCTTGTCTATGAAGCGAGTGTTACTGGTTTTTCGAGCTAACACACGAACTTGATAGCCAGAGTCCACTAATTCATCTACAATATGACTTCCTAAGAATCCTGTACCGCCAGTTACCAATGCTTTCATGTTTTACACCAGAATTTTAGTCACAATTAAGCACTATTTAGAGCTGGCGAAAGTTGCCTTATACTGCTTATGCCGTTTATAGTTCCTCGAAATAGTTAGCTACCCAAGGAAGGAAGGTTTCTCCAATAATCCCCTGAGTTTCGTATTTATGGGGAATTTTGTTCTCACGTGAAAGATAGGATAGGTAGATCGGTTTTTCTTCAACTGTAGTAGTTATAATAACGTGAAACAATTGCTCTTCGGCGATCTGAATGGGATAAACGATTGAATCATCTTCCATTTCGGGAATCTTTTGAAGAGTCTCTTTGAATAGAAAAGTTGGAGTTAAATCTTTTAAATAATCAGCAGTTTCAGATTGAAACCGCGCTAATTCCAGTCCATTATCTGCTATCAAGAGTAATAAATCGGAATCTAGATATTCAGCAGTTTCTCGCGTACCACCTCGAAGAATGTCTTGCACAGGCGAAATACACTTTAGACTATTAGAAACTCCTGAAAAAACACTGATTTCCCGTCTAATACTAGTTTGAAATAACATGTCCTTATCAAGGGAAAGAAGGGCTTTATCTTTCCATATACTGCGTAATACAGCTTCAAAGAGGGAAGCTTGATCAAGCAATTTTTGCCAAGTTTCAGAATCCTCAGGAAGAACCTCATCGAGTTTATGGAAAAATATAGCAAATGCAGGGCTCAATTCAAGGTTTTTTATTTCTTTAGCTAGCCCCTCAAAATATATCAACGCTTCAGGGAATCGTTCCTCGTCCTTTACATCGAGTACAAAGATGACTAGATCAATAGCCTCGAGATAACGTTGGGGAGAATCTAAATAACGCCTACGATAGGCTTTTTGACCACCAAAATCAAATAAAAGCATAGGTTGACCCTGAAGAACGACTTCCTGACGTTCAACACCTTTTGTAGGTTTTAATTTTAGAATCTCGTTCATTCTGGCCTCTTGTGATACTTGATCGGCAATCCGCTTCATTGTAAGGATTATACTTGTTTTTCCAGCGTTGTCCAAGCCAACAAGAACAACTTTTGGGGTTGTAAAGTCACCGCTGGTTAGGCTTCGAAGAATACGACTCATCCCAAACCAACGATCTATCTTATACTTTGGAATACGTGTTTTTGAAGCAACTTCCTCAGCAGAGAAGGTACAATTAACAAGATCTTCAATTGTTTGAAAGTCCATAACATCTTCCAATATTGATCCTTCTTCCTCACTTAACCCTCTGAGATGCCAAATCGGTAAATCCAAGAATTCTGCAGGAGATGGTTTCTCATCTACGGTTTCCAGATGGACTAGTGATAAAATTTTATAGAGATGATATTGTGTTAATGACAAGATAGGTGCGCCACCTTTCTTTCAAAGAGCATTGTTGTAATTTTAAGGTAAAAAATAGCATTTAAATATTATTTGAGAAGAATAAGTCAGTTAAATGTTAGAACAACCTTATTCGGTATTTCGAGGTTCAACGGCTCAAGAACATCCCTCATAAATGCCCTAAGAAGATTTCATATAGATTAAGATTCAAATAGCCCGGGTGGCACTCATAAAATGGATTTTTTGGAATTTAAAATACCCTCAAAACACCCTATTGATTTTTCTGAATATCATAAAGGATATATCTTTCCTTTTTGTGATATAGATGAGGTTAGTTTTAGAAAAACATTCTTAGTGGATAGAAAACTTGTTAGAGTCCAAGTCCAAGCTGATTCAGAGTCTTCATTAGTGGTGAACCTAACTTCACCTGACCTTGGTTCCGAGAGAGTTCGAGACCAAGTTATTCGTTGGATTACATACATATTCGATTTAGACAACTCCCATCAGCCAGCTCTTGATAGACTCTCAGAGTTGGCAAATGAAATTAATAGCCCTGCCCCTCAAGGTTTAGGCTTTCTTTCGGTTCATTCAGCTGATGAAATGCTACTCAACGCACTTCTAAGCCAAAATACTACTGCAAAGTTCTACTTTAAAATGTCCGAGAATATAGCGAAAACATTCGGAAAAAACCTTGCCTTAGATAACACCGAAAGCTGGACTTATCCATCAATCATACATTTAAACAAGCAAAAAGTAGAAAGGCTTGCTAAATGTAAAATCGGCTATCGAATAAGGTCATTACCTTTCATTGCCGAATTTCTAAGAAATTTTTTAGAAGAAGAGTTTTCAGAATTATCCTTATCAGAGATGTATAAAAAATTGGTCAGTATAAAGGGGATCGGTGATTATTCTGCACGATGTTTCCAGATCTATTATCTTAAACGGTATGAAGTGGTCTTTGTGGACTCATGGGTGCGACATGTCATGAATAGACTCTTTGGAACACCCAAGAAAATTACAGTAAGACAACTCGAAGAGTTTTGCGAGCAAAAGTTTGGATCACAACGAGCTTTGGTATTAGATTATCTTCTGGCTAACCTACCGTCTTTAGAATAATGACCTCGAAGATCAGTGCCATGATTTGAATAATAAAGAAAAAGGGGAAAAGAAGGGGCAGTTTAAACGATAAATTTTCTGGTGTGGCGATAATAGTTTATAATACCAATAACAAGAAGGAAAAAAACGAAGAAAGGCAATGCAATTACTGAAGATTCGGATTTTATCTCTTCAATAGAAGTTGAAATCTCTGGAAGGCCAAAGTAACCCAATGGATAGAGAGCCCAAATCACCCCTCCGTGATCTCGGATGTCTGTTCTGAGTGTCTAATGAACTTTTCTTCAGCGTCTTCTTCATCTGTTCCTAAAGCAGTAAAAAAAGCGGTCGGATCTTCGGTGAAATGAAAGGGAGGACATATACAACCAGAGATTTCAAAAATATCAAGCGCTCCCTCCAAATTGACATGAGGACAGGACACTTTACCAAAACGGACGCTTCCGTCATACTGAGGAGAAGGTGGTGAAAAACCAAAGACCACATCTAACATGATTTGAGCTGGATTCATGACAGTAACTTCTCTAAGACCCACATAGCTTGTTGTAATGCGAGGATTAAAATCAACTATATGAAAACCGTTCGTATTGGCAACTAAATCAATACCGAAGTAGCCTCGATAGCCTGTATCCTCTATTAGAATTTTTACATCGTTCATTATGGAAGAAAGATTATCACAGGTAACAGGACTTGATCCACCCTTATATTCACTTATAGCATCTGGTGAGGAAAGTGAAAGGATTTGTTTATTCACAGAAAGAAGACTAGGTTCTTTATCGGATCCCACAATGCTTAGACTAATACTTGTACCGCGCTTCATTTTTTGAACGATGATAGTATCATCAACAGCCCTTGCTTTTTCAAACGCCAATTTTAAATTCTTTTCACTATCATCAAGAATCAACGAGAGGCCTTCCCCTCCACAGGACATATCGGGTTTGACAACTAGTGGGGATTGCCACTTTTCTAGAGAAGAAGCGATTTCTCTCTGAAAAACCTCAAATTCCTCTGCTTCTGGTACAAGAACATAATCAGGGGGCGAAAGAACATCTAAATCTTGACAACGCTGATAGAGTTGACTTTTAGGACTAACCTTTTCAATCATCTCAATTGAAGGACCTAATAAAACAACTCCAGAGTCAGACACCAAATCCACTAAGTTCAAAAGAGAGGGACCGTCGGGAGCAATGATCAATGCAGCATCGGGGGGCTCTTTTTCAAGAGTTTTTCCTAGTACTTCATCAAGGGGTTCTTTTTTTACATATTTAGATATATATGCATCCAGTGCAAAATCATAAGGCTTTAAGCGATGATCGAGAACGGTTTGAACGGCTTTCTGTCCTTTTCGGGCGAAAAGAGTTGTAAAATCAGCACATACGGAAGCAAGCATTGAAAAACCTTCCGCTAAAAGATTCCCTGGCAGAGGTTCTTTAGGAGCTAAACCACCCGATGAAAGATATTCAATACAAAGTATGTTATCAATTCGCATTGACAATCGCTCTCAGAAAGTAATAAAAAAGTAGTACAACAAAATAGAGAGATCAATCACTTAAAAAAAGGCAGGAATCCAATATTCATCAGCATCTTCCTTCGCGATACCTTCACGAACCAGTTGAGTCATAATTCTGCGACTAGTTACGGGGTCTAACTCTAATGAATCGCAAAGAAGGTCAATAGTTACTCGTTCGAGCTTGTGGACACCTATCCATGACAAAACACGGGTCATTTCTTTTGATGTCTCGGTAGATTCAAACTCAATTAAAGATTCACTGAGCCTTATGACCTTATTATCATAAAGAATTTTCAGTGCTTGTTGAATATCTTTCTCGGAAGCCTTCCACCATGGACGATTCTCAAGAAAGAGTTGAGGAAAAGCATCTTCGGTAGGCAAAATGCCATAACTGCGTTGATAGGAGAGCCCAAACAGGAGTAAGTCCGCTGCAAGTCGCTGGAAATATTTCTCTTTGCCTCGAAAGCGGGGTTTTTCAAAATAAGAAGCAGGGAGCAGGGTTTCGGGCATTTCGTGAGCAATTTTAGTACAAAGTAAACGTTGAGCGAGATCATCGGGAAGAAGAGGTACTTCTTGTTTTTCTAGACGAGTTACTCCTTCCTGAATAATACGACTGCTTTCTTTCTTCGATTCATCAATTTCTGTTTTGAGTTTCGCACCAAAAGCTGTATATTTCTTGCGTAAGTCTTCCTTATCGCTCATCTTTGCTCACTCATAGATGTTACCACTATAGGTAACCCTTAAAAAAAAGGGTTGCATTCAAGGATAGGAAAAAAAATTGTGATTTGGAGGTTTTTGTCTCTTTAATACTTTCTAATTATTAAAAAAGAGATCTTATACAATATTCAAGTAACTATAGGTAAAATAAGAATTTAATAGTTCATGAAAGACGAGACTCTGCAAGAAGCCAAATAAGGGGAATATCTTGGGTAGTTCCATCGGGTAAAAGACGCCTAATCGATATTGGTACCGCACCCGCCTTGATCTCCTGGACTGCTAAAAGTAAAGGATCACTTTCTTCATCATCAGGACCAAGCTCAATTAAGAGGGGGGCGCCCATGCTGATCTGTAATGCGCGGGCTCCTAGAACACGGGCATACTCGAACCGAGTTAATCTGGGCGTTCCAATAGTTATTTTATGGTTATTATTTAGCACAAAGGCTCACCAGTCCGTAAATGCGGGCAGAAGATCAGAGGGATTAGAGGGAAGCAAGAAAGGAAAGAAAAGCAAGAAAGAAAAAAAGGTTTTGCAATAAAAAAGGTTATCACAGATATATTCATCTACATTCACATGTGTTTAACTAATTAAATCATACAGGCGATTTGGTTTAATTTGTACACAGGGAGAATGTAAGTTTATACCTTCTATCTCTTCGATGAAGACTTTAAAGAATACCTTTTTTATTAAATTATACGTTAAATTCGCCTTGGTATCAATGATGGCATTTTTTTTATTCCTTATAAATTTGTGATCTGACCTTCCACCTGTGCACTTCATATATTCCTATATCAACTCATTTTCTAGGAAAATATACTTTTTGGTATAAGTCTCATTCACCTAAATCGTTGTGACCCTTAATTTTTCAACATTGTACTCTAATATTTAAATTTGGCTTAAGCTCAAAAATAAATCCCTATTAATAGTCGTAAGCCTTCTTCCCTATTAATAGAACGAATTTTGTTGGTAATTTCCCTTCTTGAGCAATTCTTTAACCCCTGTGATTATATTAATGCGGTATTTCTTAATTGGGAACAGGATGATAATAACAAGGTGCTAATCGAACAAATAAGTTCGCTTTTTCATTCCATTACTAATAGTTATACAGTATACAGAATTAAATTCTAATAAAATATATTCAAAGATTATTTTCGTTTTTATTGCCTTTTTTTAAAGGCCATACAGTTTTTTGGGGAGTATTACAGTCATTTAAAATTTATTTTGCAATATAAAGGCATTAAACAAGCAAATTATTGATTTTCAGGTTATTTATTCACTAGTATCAGCATTGCATTATTTACGTTCTTTTATCTTGTAAGTGTTATCAGAATTCGTACTTGTAATTTTTTTTGGCTGTAATGACAAACCTACCAACTTAATTAAACAATAATGTAAGTCCTTTTAAGTATAGTAATAACTAACAGCCATGTAATCTAATACCAGGTAATAATAATGCTATATGGCTTGTATGGGGAGAGTTTAAATTGTTGGAGAGGAATCTTGATTATTTTCTAAACTTAATCTCTTAGAATTTAAAAGAGATGCCTATTTAGTTCCGTTTAATATTATTTTGATATTTGTTGCATTTTTCTAGATTTGATTAACCCTTAAATCTTGGATAAAGATTCCTAAGAGAAATCTACAAAATCGATTGTAATATTATTTTTAGGGCCCATGATAGGGATCTAGAGAAGTAATTGCGTTTCAAACCTACTAATGCGAGGTAATATAGGATAAATATTTAGATAAAACTTAGTTCATCCTTCAATATTCAAATCCCCACATTCTCCTACGTTTTCAACATTCCTCTCAATCTCATATATTCATATGATTTTTCATGTTATGGAAGTTCATGTAAGTCATCAACGTTCTCATTTATTCTCATCTTTCTCATTTTATATCATCAATATTAGTACTATGAGATTATAATTTATAACGAAGAAATTAAGTGCTATCACCGATCTATCTCCGACAAAATTAAAAAACTTATTAAGTCATCATTCATCCCCCTTCTTTCTACTCACCGAGTTGAAGAAGATCAAATTCGATAGTTCGTTAATTAACGAAAATATATTCAGAACATAGATTTGAGCATTATACTAATGAGTTCAAGTGATTATTTTTTTTATGGTTAACCTAATAATTTTAAAATAATGTATTTGGAACATATAAGTTATAAAAAGTTGTTGTAATCATAACATGAAAGGTTGCACTAACTTCTAAATATTTGTTTATTTTGTTAAAAAGAAAGTTTTTAATTTATAGAATTCAGCATAAACTAAATATTAATCTCTTGATTTAAATTTTTTTTTAATACATCTGATATTTTGAATTTTAACATCCTATTAGACGTCTAATAGTGATTTCAGAGGAATGTATACAGTTTAATACATGCAGATATGCAATATATTTAACACCATATTATTTTGTATACAGTTTTAAAGAATACCTATTTAATTCTCAAAATCAGATTAAAGGAATACTATAAAACATTTTTGATCGTATATAAATTTGAAGAGCTTAAAGATGAAACAGCTCCCATTTTTCAGTTCACAGAACCACTTAATATCCTATTGCTCTTAGATCAGTCTTTTCTAGTTAAATAATGATTAATAACTCTTAATCTCCCAATTTCAATGTACTACAAATCAACTATAAGGTAGAACGCTACTAAAAAGATAATAGGGGGCATTTACATAATTTTATTATAATTCAGGTGCGAATATGTGAATAAACATAGATTAAAGATTATTCGTTTATTCTTTTTCCCAACTCTTGCCCATTGTCTTTTCATTCATCTGTCCTCATTAAAAAAAGCGTGCTTTCATTAAATATTAGCTATAAATTGCGACGTTACTTTCAATAGTTTACAAAACAGTTAGCATCTAGCAATTAATAGGTCACATCTATTTAGTGATTTTGCATCACAAGTATACGATCCCGTTTATTTCTTTTCGCTTCTATTCTCCTAGTTCCTCCATATTTAGGGATTGTGGACTTAGAACGAGGTATTTCATCTGTCACTATGCACAATGTTTCAAAATTCAGCGTTTCATAGAGCTCGCTAATCTTTTTAGCAGTATTTAAACGTTTTTTTCCGCTCACCACGTCACCTAGCACAAATATACACAAACCGTGATCAGTTAGAACACGAGCTATTTCTTTACCAACCATTTCCATGTTTTGAAGATAAGCCTTCTTGTTTTGAATTAGGAGAGACGATAATTGAGCGTGATCAGCGTCAGAATAACCCAGAATCTCAAGTCTAAGTTTATTCGCATTTACATAATCCAGAGTAGATTCGTAAGGTGGGCTTGAGATTACTACATCCATAGAAGAGGGATTTATGAACTGTTTAAGATTCCGTGCGTCACATTGCTCAATTTTTCCTGCTGTTTCTAATGGAAAGGGATCTAGATACATTCTTTTTACTTTTTGAAGCAAGCGTTGAACAACAGGCTTATAAATACGGCTTTCTCGAGAATCATAAGGAATAATATACCCTGTTTTCATAGACAAATGCTGGGGACGATGCCCATGTGATATTCCCAATAAACAACCTAGTAAAAAATCGTTTTTAGTCTTTAAAATCTCATCTCTAAGGGCTAGCAGTTCTTTAAGAGTCAATTCATGATAAAATTTTCGAACATAAGGCGAAACGGTTTCTAAATCTATTCCATCAGTTTCTAATTCAACTGAATTCAACCACTTAAGATGGTAATTCAATGGTTTTCTAAAAAACTTGGCTTTTGCTATAGCAATTGCATAAGGATGAAGATCAGATCCTATTGGAACTCGTCCGAGCAAATCTGCCTCTAAAGGAATCGTTCCAATTCCACAAAAGGGGTCTAGCACCCTTTCTCCTTTTTTAGAACAGATTTCTACAAGCCAATGAGCAAAAGAAGGCGTAATTCGACCAACATAAGGAGCAATACTATGCAACCAGATTTTCCAACTCTGTTTCGCGTAATCTCCTCTAGTCCAAGGTCTCTGAGCAAGCTTCTTTTCAATATTTTGCCCACAATCGCTTTTTAGAGAATTATCTTCCTTAGGAGCCATTCTTCATTCGTTCCCTCATAAAAAAAAGACAGTTTCCAAAAATGTGGTAACATATTCGAAATACTCTCAACTTCTATTATATTAGTTATCGATACTTAGTAATATCGAAAAATCAAGTGATAATCTTCTCTCTAATACAAGTATAATAATTCAATAAGTGGGGAGGAATATAATGAAAAGGCATAAAAAATAGCTAGCACCCTAGTCCTTTTCTTAAAACTGATTTTGACGCATTTATTGATATTAAAGGAGAACATTCCATCAAAATTACTGCGATTAACTTTTATGCTTCTTCTTCCAGCATTAATTAATACAATTTCCATAATCAGCAGCATTAAAGTAATTTATTTGAATTTCCTATGATAAAAACGGATATCTCATCTAATTTTTAGTCAAAAGCGACTTTCTCGTTTATTACTCATCTAGAAAAAGGTAGTCTTCCGAAATATGGAACTACATTAGAGAAATAATATAAAATTTTAGTAAGTTATGTGAAATTCCGTATTTCTATGTTCTATTCTAAATAGGGTCCGTCTAATTTTCTCTCTTTTCTGACTTTTAATGAAAAAATACTGCATATGACTGCGATCAAGTACTAAATATGTGCATTGTCCTTACATACTATTCAGGGAGACCAAGAGAGTGGCATTTACAATCACAATCATGGTCACAAACACGTTTACCTGTATTGGCATGGCAACGAGTGCAACTTTTATAGTAGTCCTTTTCTGGGTTGATACGAGACATATTGTTCAAATCCTTTTTCCGATAAGATAAAATAACCGGTTATAGCCCGTTTTTAATATGTTAGGTAGTTTAATCTTTAAATTCATAACTTTAACAGTTTGCTGCATTCATGCATGATAAGCGAAATTTTTTTCAGAATCAGAAAAAATCCCCGATTATAGTAGTAAACAGTTCAGCAATTCTTGGATGGGCATCCGATATGCCAAAATGTGTTTCATGTGATAGATTATTGGCACCCGCTGAAAAACACCGTGGAATCTGTTCAGCTTGTCTTACTCATGGATTATGCGCGGGATGTAAGCGTGTCCTTGATTCCCAAGATCGATCACGAGGAATCTGTCACCTTTGCCTTGAAAAAGCGAAATGTATAAGATGTGGAAGAAAGTTATTTGGCGATGAGCTGAGAATCGGGATTTGTACCGCATGTAGACACTAGAAGATTCGGCAACTCAAAAATCACAGTTTTAGCGAAATTCTCTCTTTAAATGTAAAAAACTCTTTAGGACTATTTAACGGCTTCAGAGCATAAGATGGGGTATCTATGGCTTCATATAAGGCGTTGGTTAAGCAAATTGATAAAAGCACCGCTAAATGGTTACCCCTACCCTCACCGCCTGATGAAACTTTGGCAGCTTGGTGTAATCTTCATGGATGGAATCCATTAAAGAAAGAAGACCAACAGATGATTTTACGACAAACAGTCCTTAACACAATCATTCGACAAATTTATGACACAAAAGACAGGTTTTTCACCACTCCGCTGGATTTTTTAAACATAAAAGTGCCTGAAGAACTTACTAACTCTATCTATCAGATAGCATGTAGTTCTGACGAGTTTAACTTTTGGGGGAAACTCCATGATACATTATTACCCCAGCCGTACCGACGTCAGATCGGTCAATTTAGAACAGGTGAACTTATTGCCAATTGGATGGTTTCATGGCTTCTTCAAGATTCCCCACGTCTTCTAACCGATGTAGGATGTGGGACAGGCAATTTTCTCCTAAAATCAGCAGATTATCTGTCTTTAAGTAAATTAGAAAATAATCCTCAACTATGTGGCATTGATGTAAGCCCTTTACTACTAAACCTTACGCGGGCAGCTTTCTCGACACGTTGGGATAAACCACCCATTTTTCCGACCCTGGTCGTTCAGAACTTCCTCAAAAAACCATTATCTTCAGAAATGGACGCTGTAATCTGCAATCCACCGTATACCAGACATCATCATATCGCTCCCTCAATTAAGGATGAACTTCAAGCCTTTTTCCGAGCACAATTTCATGTAAATGTTTCTCGTTTAGCCTCTATGGCCTTCTATTTCTTACTCAAAATCATCGCAGAAATGCCCGATGGAGCGAGGGCAGCAGTTATTCTTCCGATGGAAGTTCTAGACGCGCGTTATGGAAAAATAGCCCGACAAATCCTCTGTCAACACACTACCATAAACGCAATTATCAATTTCTCTCCTCAAATGAGTGCTTTTCCTAATGTTGATGTAGGCGCGTCGATTTTATTCTTTAAAAAGGAGATTACATCTAGAAATAAAGTTAATCACATAACCCTTGAAAATCTACCGTCTGCTAAAGTGTTACTAGAATCATTAACTACCGAACTTCCTTCCGATCAGAAATTAAGCTTTGGATCCTTGAACATAGAAAATCAAGACGATATGTTGAAATTATCCAAGTGGTTTACTATTCCAGATCCTAAACTCCAAATTTGGCAGAATCGTGGAGTGGTCATCCCGTTAAAAACCGTAGCAAGAGTGATGCGGGGCATTGCTACAGGTGCAAACGATTTCTTTGTAATAGCAACAGAGAAGGTCAAGAAGCATTCACTTGAGTCGTTTGTTGTTCGAACTATTCAC
Organism: Candidatus Hodarchaeota archaeon; assembly: GCA_016840025.1. Next base: position 22,843 of record JAEOTF010000080.1, on the reverse strand, counting down.
CGAAACAGGGAGATTCAAGACATCATTCTTGGTGAAGCCAAGTGGCAATCGCTCTCCGCTCAAGGAAAACGGGTGTGGTTGCTCTATTTAGATGGGAATGAAGAAAAACTCCCTCAAAATCTTCAAGAGTACATCTCTGGAGGAGAGGACGAGGATTACCATAAGCGTAGCTTGGTTCGAACGCGAAAAAAATGGTATTTAATGGAACAACGAAAAATTCCACCCATATTTTTTACTTTATTGACGCGAGGGAACCCACGATTCATTTTAAATCGAGCTAGAGTACGTCCTGTCAATATGTTTTTGATAATTTACCCGAATCACGAGATAATTAAAACAAAAAATGTTGAAATCCTCTGGGCACTATTGAACAGCGAATTCTCACGTTCTTACCTTCATTCTGTGAGTCGAACCTATGGAGGAAATACTTTGAAAGTTGAACCAGGGGAATTAGGAGATTTACCAATTATTAATCCATTTACACTTCCCGATAAGATCAAAGATAATTTTAAGAGAGAAATAGAAGCTTTCTTCCAACATCGTCAGATTAAAACTTTCTTAAATCAAGTTAATAGTCTAGTTGCTAAGATTTTATAGTGATAGAACTCTAAAAGTAATGGATAAATAGAGAAAATCGGATAATTTTGGTTAAAGCTGGTTTTTTCACGATCTAAAAGGCGTTAAGAATTTAGTCCGAAATTAGTCCAAAGAATTCTTCTCTTTTGAAGTGTTGGGATTAAAAAACTTCTCTAAACACAGTTACTTGAAATGGCGTCTATTAATTTCAATACAAAATATCCGCTGCGGGACGACATAAAACAAACTGGACTGTTCGAAGTGAAATTCTTCGATAACCCTAATTTACAAGAATGGTTTGACGCCATTAACCATGAACAACTCGCAAGCCTCAAACAAAGTTGGCATGAAGCCATTCCTGCCATCCTTACCTCGGTGAAACGAAGAGGTAGGGGGTATTTAGTATTACTGAGAATTGCGAACAGAATACCCGGCTGGATAAAGAATGGAAAAAAAGTAAGTTTAGGTAACAAACAACAGACTACAAGATTAATTGAAGGTAAAATTTTAGGCATAGAACAGGGCTCTGAAGAAAAATTTTGTTTGTTACAGGTAGAAAAACGAGAAATAGAGAAAATAATAGCTCAAGGACGGGAGCAATGGCTCTTACCTTTCTCAAGTGTGCCTTATAATCTCATGCGAGAAAGTGTAATGAAAATTTTGCTGAAAATTGACGCTCCAGTCGCTAAAGAGTTATTGGTGGAAGGAGATATTACCACAGAAGTTTTGAATGTAATTCAGGGACCACCGGGAACTGGGAAAACCACAACAATAGCCGAATTATGTTTTGAATTATTTAACCGATACGGACGAAATTATAACCAAGGAATACCGCCTCATTCAAAGAATATTGGTCTTCCCAAAGTATTGTTGACCGCTTTTACACATAAAGCATGTGTCAATCTGGTCGAGAAACTCGATGAGCTAAACATCCCTTTTATTACCATCAATATTCGTGGGATGTCTAAACATCTCCGAGAAAAATATGATCTTAACTACATTAGTGAGCGAGTGTTACGAACTATTCACAGAACAAAAAAAGAGAATTCTTCTACTAATTGGCAGCGTCATAAACAAGCTATCCAACGTCAAATGTTAGAGCAAATCATATTTATTATTTGTACCTCGATGGCAGCGCCAAGACGGTTTATTAGGGAAAACAGTCCTCCTTTTCAACTTGCTATTGTAGATGAAGGAAGTCAAATGCCTTTGCCTATTCTGGCAGGCGTTGTCTCATTAGCAGAAGAGATAATAGTTGTTGGTGACCCTATTCAACTTCCTCCTGTTGTCATATCGCCGCTTTTAGAAGATAAAGACAATCCTAAAGTTAACCCACTCACTTATACAGTCTATGACAAAGTCCAACGACAAGATATAGAATTCCTAGATAAACAATACCGTGGGCGTCCCGAAACCTTCATGCTAATCTCCGGCTTGTTCTACGATGGACAAATTCATACAGGACACTATATTCCTCGCCTCTTTGATTACCCTATTATTGAATTCATTGATACTTCTTCTTATGAACCACAAGAATATAAACGAGTCAACTATCTGGAAGCGGAGATTTGTCAAGATCTCATTGATCAATTGGCTGCCAAAGATCCTTCCTGTTCCATGAAAGTCGGCATCATTACCCCCTTCTACTCACACGCAGCGTATCTACGTCATGTCCTTCGTTCACCTTCTCCTTCAATTCAGCTGGATGTAGGAACAGTGCATGTAGCACAAGGACGAACCTATGATTATGTTATTTTCTCACTCGCGGCAACAACACCTTCTCCGTTTCTTAATCCCTCTAAAAAATGGGTGCTTCATTTAAAACAGTATCTTGAGTTAATCTTTCAAAGATTAAAAAGAGAGGCGGCATCAATAGAAATACTAAGGTACCCCAACTATACGGCTCATCTTAAAGAAGTATATAACCACTGGAGTGAATATTTAGAGCCCTTTAATGAAGAAGATAACAAGAGTGCTAATCCTTCGCTACGTTTACGCCTGTTCAAGGACGTTGAGAGGGATTTTGAGTTTAGTTTGGAGATAGAAGAGAAGTTACCTGAGAACGATTTTGCGCCGAATATCTTTAATGTAGCCCTGAGTCGAGCACGACATCGTCTAGTTATTCTTGGCCACTTTAGTGTCCTGCATCAGAATCCCCTTGTGAACCTTATTTACAGCTGGGCTGAAATTTTTGGTCAAGTGCGGTTGTTAGATTAATTAACTTGAAAATAACGACTAATTATAAATGTAGTATCTGAAAGAACTAAAAATGAGACTGGCTCTTCAAAATTGGTATCCAACACTCTAAGTAGAACTTATGAGAAAATCGCCGTTTCTCACTGCATTCTTCTGTCCCGAATGAGGATCAGATGGTGAAAACAGCTCTATTATAACCTTTATCGCCATTACAACTATTAAGAACCACATTCCAAGAGTTAACATGTTAAGGTGCCTACTATCACATAATGAGAACTTCTACAAAATAAATAGACGCACACTCCTTCATATACCTCCCCATTTGAATATTTTATGGGCATAAACTAAATAAGAGAGTTTTGTCGTCTAATAATGGAAAATACTGGATTTAAAGGAAGAATAAGCCCTAAAGAATGCTAAAGAATAAGCTTTAACAACCATTTCTGCACTCAAAAGTGCATTAGATTCCATTTTATTTCAATCAAAAGTTGCACAGAACATATTGACAATGCAAGTTAGCCGGTGATTTTAGGCAATTAAATAGCTAGGGGGTGACATTCATAATGGAGATCATAGTATGGTCATAAAAGTGCTATTACTCGGAGATGGCGGGATTGGAAAAACAACACTCGCAGTAAAGGCTGCGGGAAACCAACATAATCATGACGGAAGAATGACGGTCTTTTTTGATACTCATAGGATTAAAAACCTTCGTGCAGGGCAAGATCTTGTAGTTTTTGATTTCGGCGGTCAAAAACACTTTAGAACATTTCTTGACACTAAATCTCCACTTTTAGGAGGAGCGAGCGCAGCATTGGTATGTTTTGATCGTTCCCGTTTTGTTACTTTTAAAAATCTGAAACATTGGTTTAACGTTCTTGAAAAGCTTCCACAAATGCCTATAGCATTAGTAGGAACGAAAAGAGATAAAAAATCAGTAATAGACCAGCAACTGATCCGCGAGTTCATGATTCAAAAGAAAATAGACATATATCTCGAGACATCTAGCATGGAAAATTATAACGTTGTTGCTCCATTTGAATGGGCAGCAATGGTAACTAAAAAAAGCCAAATTTCATCAAATTCAGGCTTAAAAGGCTATGTGCTCCAGGTGAAAGCTCCAATACCAGGTTAACTAAGGCTCCAATTCCAGGTTAGATTAGAAGAACCAAAGGAAAAACATTCGACTGTAGAATAATAGATTATGTCATTTCTGTGAATATCTCCTTTCAACTTCATATAGCGGAGTAGAGAAGCTCAAAAGAGAACGTTTATCCGTACCAATATAGAATATTTAAACCCTTACCAATTAAGAGGTGGAAAAAAATGAAGAGTAATAAAACCTTGTTGATAACTTTCGTGTCTTTAATCTCTGTTTTTTGGGTTTTAAACCCAGTAATGACTGATGGATGGACTCCTACAGGAGATTATGCCCTTACACAGGTAGAAGAACAGACTAGAACAAATTCGGTGCTAATCAACAGTACTACTATGACCGACCTTGCTGGGATGACAATTTCAATTAGTTGCGACACACAAAGTGTCTTACAAATAACATATTCTATATGTATTCTAAAAACCGATGGGGACGCTTTTACCACTAGGTTATTAGTTAATGGGGTATTTCAAGAAAACTTCTATACTAGGGACAGTCAGAACGGCGGTTGGGCTACAATTTCTGTCTCTGACTTCTATGACTGTACAACCACAGCCACTATTGATATTGTAGTGCAAGGGAAAAAAGGTGGTGCTTCAGGTACAGGCACGTATATATATGAACGACGCTTAATCATTGCCAAGTACGATCCTGTCACGCCTGCTGGGGCGGAATTTGGTAGCCTTACCATTGTAGGACTGATTTTACTCATTTCACTAGGGGTTACTACACCTATAGCTTTTAGAATGGGTAAAAGAAAAAGCATGTCTATGAATGAGTAAGAACCATTTCATTTCCATTCTTTTTTTCTTGATTCACAGGGTAAGGGTCATTGTGGCTATTACTAATGGCGAAGGAACCTGATAAAATAACAGTAACAGCTATAGAATCACAGAAAAGGAAAAGAAATTTAGGAAAAAAAAGGTAAGATTTGCTTTATTTTCGCCGATAGAGGCTAAACATCGCAAGCAAACTCACAAGAAGAGGGAGAACAAGAGTCACGGGAAGTTCTGGTACTGCATCGGGATCGGGACCTGCAAAAGATAAGTCGTCCGGATACATATCCTGCCCAGGGAGGACGTGTGTTCTAAAATACACTGCATCCCATCCTGAAACAGTAGCTGAGATATTCCAGGTAAGAGTGAACCCCTCCAAAACTGCATCATCGGAGTCAAAATAAACATCACTATTCGTACCATCATCACTAAGCTCTAGACCATAGATAAAGATTGGTGGAGCTGGGACATCTAGATAGGTGACATTAATCCACTCTTGGTTAACAATGATATAATCAATATCTAAAGCATCATCATAAGGGTCAGGGCCATCTACATAAGTGGCGTTTGGGCTTGCACAACTAGGCATCAAAGACGGGACGAGGAGTAATATAATCAAACTAAGTAGGATTTTCCGCATTTTTACCAATCACTCTATATCATTATATGCTAGAATAGAGGGACAGGAAGATTTTATATAAAAGTTGCCTGATGAAGCTAAGTGAGGTGTTAAGTTAAGGGGTTGCTTTATTGTTGTAGGATAACCTGCCACTTTAGACGCAATTCTGTCCATCATTGATTGATTTTTGAAAAAAGAAGGGTTTCAACTGGGTTGTGGAAGGTTGACATCGATGATGTTTTCGCTTGTAGCTTCCCCCATTTTTGAGCTATTGAACTATTTTGAATCTATAGAAAGCCTAATAAACGAAATTATCATTGAAAAAAACTGAAGACTCTAAATGAAGTCTTAAAGAAAGGTGTTGGGCTTGAATAAAAAATCTCTCTTGTGTTTATTCACTTGTCTCTTATTTCTACTGACAAGCTTCGCTTGGAATAATACCTCTATTATTCCCGCAGCAGGCGGTATTAATGCTCTTGTTGTTGATCAACAACAAACAACTTATGATGTAGGTGTGAATCTAATCACTACTCATAACTGGCAAAGCTTCACTCCTTCGGTTGATGGTATTGCTGGAGTAAGTATTTATGCTTTTAACGACCATACAGAAGATCCTACTGGCAGATATCTCAGTATAGCGGTGGACGATGCCTCTGATGGGAGTACCCCCTTGGCGAGTGACACTGTTGACATATCTGGACTTACACATAAAACGGGTGCTTGGATTAATATTACATTTACTACAGTGAGTATCACTATATCTTCAACCTACTATATTCTCGTTGCGGATCCTTCTTATACGACGCCTGATGATCCGATAATGTGGCTGGCTACGATGAGTGACACTTATAGTGGAGGTACGTATGAAGGCGCTCCAAACATCGATGCAACGTTCAAAACCTATTATGATGATGTCGTAACTCCCGAATTCGACACTTTTATGCTTTTACTAGTCTTTACTCAACTCGGTTTACTGGTTATGGTGATCTATCTCGTACGTAAGAGATAGCACTCCTCTTTCCCTTCTTTTTTATCCCTTTCAAGCCATTACCTGTAGTTTCGTAAATATTTTCATCAATTTTTGTTCCATATCTATTGTTTTTGAAAAAAGAGAATACATTCTTCGTCCATTATGTTATTGGTGGCGATAATCGAGTTTCTAATAGTCTTTTGAGACAGAAATCCTGCTTTCTCGCCTAATTCGATATTTAGTTGTAAACATGCCATCAATGCCCCTCTATTTCCTCTAAATAGCCATAAGACAGATTATTGATTGAAATAATAACAAATGAAAGATAAGAAGTAAACAATGTAAGAGGGGGAGGGAGGGAGTGCCTACCATTCAAAAATAGAATCTTTTAGCGGTAGGACACTCCAAAGCTTTACGACTGTTTCTCACTACTTTTCGGACAACCTAAAACACAATAAACCGGTATCAATCCAATTGCAGACCCGTAACAGCACACCATAACATCCATGAGCGCTAAGGAGTTCCATCAACAATACAAGGATTGTCAATGGCCTGTAAAGGCCCCTGACCTGTTACGGTCAGGAGGTAAGCTGGTATGCACCAACTTAAACGTAAGGAGGTGATCCAGCCGCAGGTTCCCCTACGGCTACCTTGTTACGACTTACTGAGAAATTCCCACAAGAATTTTCTTTTCAGCCTGCTCAGCGAATTAACCCTCGAAGACCCCACGAAGGGGCCGCCTCAAGCCAACCCGCCTCGCATGCTGCGACGGGCGGTGTGTGCAAGGAGCAGGGACGTATTCGCCGCACGATGATGACATGCGACTACTAGCGATTCCAAGTTCATGTGGGTGAGTTTCAACCCACAATCCCAACTGAGACGCGGTTTCGGGATTGCCTTCACCTTTCGGTGTCGGGACCTATTGTCCGCGCCATTGTAGCCCGCGTGTGGCCCTGAGCTATCGGGGCATACTGACCTGCCGTGGACGGATCCTTCCTCCAGTTTAATCACTGGCGGTCCCCTTAGTGTACCCGAGCCAACTGGCGTTGTCGCTGGCAACTAAGGGCTCCGGTCTCGCTCGTTGCCTGACTTAACAGGACACCTCACGGCACGAGCTGGCGACGGCCATGCACCTCCTCTCAGCTCTTCAAGTAAGGCCTTCAACCTGACTTTCATAATGCTGTCTGCCCAGGTAAGCTTTCCGGCGTTGAGTCCAATTAAACCGCAGGCTCCACCGCTTGTGGTGCTCCCCCGCCAATTCCTTTAAGTTTCACCCTTGCGAGCGTACTTCCCAGGCGGCAGGTTTAACGCCTTCGCTTCGGCACTACGATGCTTCGTGTGCACCGTAACACCTAACCCGCATCGTTTACAGCCAGGACTACCCGGGTTTTTAGCGGGTGTCCTCTGGGGGGCACGTCCGTATCTAATCCGGCTCGCTACCCTGGCTTTCGATCCTCACCGTCGGACCCGTTCCAGGCAAGCGCCTTCGCCACCGGTGGTCCGTATCCGATTATAGGATTTCACCCCTACCGGATACGTACCCTTGCCCTATCCCGGTCCCAAGGCTTGTAGTATTCCCAGGGGGTCCACGCTTAAGACGTGGGCTTTATCTGGAAACTTGCAAGCCCGGCTACGATCGCTTTAGGCCCAATAATCGCGCCTACCATTCGAAGAGCTGGTTTTACCGCGGGGGCTGGCACCAGTCTTGTCCTCTCCTTATTCCTGAAGCTATTTACACTCCAGAAAAGCCACCACGACGGATGGCACTCGGGTTAGCCCACTCACACTTTCGTGCATGGGTGAGGTTTCGCGCCTGCTGCACCCCGTAGGGCCTGGCCCGTTGTCTCAGTGGCCATCTTAGGGCTACAGCTCTCACTGCCCTTACCGATCCTCGCCTAGGTGGGCCGTTACCCCACCTACTAGCTAATCGGACGCAGTCCCATCCTTGGGCCGTTATCCAACATGAAGGACACGCTTTGGATTAGCCAACATTCCAGTTTGACTAATCTATCTGGAGTTAATGGGAGTTTCCCCCCGTTATTCCTGTCCCAAGGTTAGGTTGTCTACGCGTTATTAAGCTTTTTGCCAGAAGTGTCATGGTTCGCTCCTTGACTTGCATGGCTTAGTCCCAACCCGATAACAGTAGGCTCCGGCAGGATCAACCGGTATTACTGCTTATAGTTCGCATTAGGTAAATAAATAATTGACAGGGGCATTGGATTCTGCCTATACATGGAATGATATTTCCGAATTGGCAGATTTAGAGAATTTTCTGCACGTTTTAGATTGTCCGTCCCTTTCCGACGAGAAACATGACTCTGTTACCAGAGTAGGGACTCTCCTGGTCTCGCTTACCCGCATCTTCTGCGGGTGACGTTTTCTTGCCGCCAGGATGTCGGCAGTGTTCAGACCAGCTTTCTTTTTGGATGTTTCACAGGTCTAGGACTATCACTGAAGCCCTTACTCAATTAAGAAAGGGTAATTGAGCTAAATAGAAGTGCCCACCTCCTCATTTTTAAAACTATGCACAGAAATTTTAACACCCAGGGGCTTTGCTATCTCAGTTAACTCGACACTAAGTTTTGAATCTCTTATTTTCCTTGATATTAGACCCCTATGATTTAATATATCGTTTTCTATCATTAACTATTAAAAATATTGGATTTTAACCCAACTAAGTAACAAACCTAATTCATATTATGGTTTTTTTCCAAATGGGGTCTATTAACAGCTTTTGAAGATTTTGCATAGCCTGACACTTTCACTGCATTCAACTTATTAGATTATCTCCTATTATATAAACAATAATTCTCCTTGTAAGATCCTAGATTAGAGTAATAATAGTCAGAATAATCGTATTTTCATCGATGGTTCTTTTAAAACCAAAGAAGAGAGCACTACTATATTGGCTTGGTCACTTCTGGTTGAATCATTTCAATAAATGACCGAAGTCTTGGATAGTCATTGTGTTCACTGTATGGAACAAAATATATACCTTCTTCAGGACGATCGCTATTAAGGCAAGCCCATCCTGTGGGAAAAAGACGTATGCCCTTTAGGATCTTATTTAATAGCGTTTTGGAATATTTTTGTGTAGGTTTTTGAAGAAAGCTGGAAGAATATGCAAATAAAGAGGTGTTCGAAAAATCATCGGTCACGAAATCCAGTTCTAGAGCTTTATAGATTTTACGTAGCCGTGTAGGAGCGTACACTTTTGTTTTTCTAATTTTAGCCATTATGTCTAAGATCTTTTCTTTTCCTATTGTATAGCAGCCAATGAAGATATCCTCTTCTGAGTGGCCGAGCATAATCTGGACAATCTCATCAATAGCCTCTCTCTGACTCGGGAATACAAATCGTGGATCATTGAAGGTCTGATCCATCCAACAGATATTGGGAAAAATTAACAGATCCTTATGTTCCCGCATCTCGGTATTGAATCGAAAATCACCAGTATAAACTTCTTTCTGGTTTTCTGACTCAAAAACAAACATACAACTCCCGAGGCAGTGATTGGCATCGATTATATGAACTTGTACCTTATCTAGAGCAAGAATTTGGCCTGGTTCGACTAATAAACATTTTTCAGGTGGAATCCCATTCATCACTTCAATAATGCGTGAAGTTATCGGAGTACAAACTATTAATGCATCTTGATGTCTCATTACATTTTTAATTCCTCGTGTATGATCAGAATGAGCGTGGGAGAGGAAGAAGAGAGGCTCAGAAGTAGTGGTATTCAATTTTCTAGGAAACTCATCAGTATAGTATTTTTGAAGACAGAGCAAGCAATTTATAACTCCATGATTATTTTCAGACACTACCTGATCTTGAAATGGAAGGAATCCTTTGTGTATATCTTAAATCAATTGGAAGAATCATAATTTGACCCAAAAAATCAAGAAGCAATAAAACTTCTCAATTACGTTAAGTGAAAAGCCTAAAATATCCGCAGAACGGGGAATAAATGAGGGCTCGTGGTCTAGTGGTTATGACGGTGCGCTCACATTCTGTCAATAGCGGATCGAAGAGTAAACCGCACAGGTCGCCGGTTCGACCCCGGCCGAGCCCACCATTTTTCTGATTTTTTATAGCATAACGCGATCTGTTTATCTCATATCATCCCCCAACGAATTTGTTCATTCATTAATTATCATTACAGAGCGAATATCACGCTTATGTCCTTAGAGCTCCGTTAAGATCTACAGTTAGTTTTTTTAGACTAGAAGTTTTGTTAGAAGAAATCGGACGCATAAGAGATGGAAGCAAAAAAAATCGTTGAGGCTAGGGCCCATTTTGAGCAACGAGAGACCGGGAGTTTTCGATGCACTCTCTGTCCCCGATTTTGTGTAATTCGCCCCGATAAGCAAGGTTGGTGTGGAACACGTGAAAACAAGGAGGGGACACTGATTGCGCGCACATATGGGCGCATCTCCAGCGTGGGTCCTGATCCTATCGAAAAGAAACCTCTTTATCACTTTTGGCCTGGTTCAGCGACTTGGTCACTGGGAGGAATCGGCTGTAATCTTGGATGCCTTCATTGTCAAAATTGGAGCATTAGTACAGCTAAAAGCACACGCACTACCCGTTTCATTTCTCCAAAAAAGGCTGTTAAAGAAGCCCAAGAAATGAAATGCCCTTCCATTAGTTTAACCTACAACGAACCGTTGATTTGGTATGAGTACCTTATCGATATCGCTGCGGAATGTGAAAAGAGTAATCTTGATGTTATATTGGTAACAAATGGGTATACTAATGCAGACGTAGCTGAAGAAGTTGCAAAAGTCATTAGTGCAGCTAATATCGACATAAAAGGATTCACCGATGATTTTTATGTTGAAATCTGTAAGGGGCACCTTGATCCTGTGCTAGAAACAGCTCGTATCTTTAAGGAGAATGGGGTCCATGTTGAAACAACCACATTAGTCATTCCAGGATTAAATGATTCAAAAGAGGAACTACAACGCCTCGTACAATGGCACATTGGCATCTTAGGTCCCGACACTCCGATCCACTTTTCACGATTCTTTCCTCATCACGAAATGCAAGATCGGCGGTCAACGCCAGTAAAGACATTAGAAATGGCAGAAAAGCTAGCTCGGGATATAGGCATAAAATTTGTCTACCTTGGGAATTTACGAGGTTCTGGTAACCATACTTACTGTCCTAAATGTAATACTAAGCTCATTGAGAGAAATGGCTATGATATCATCAATCGTGAACTCAGTTCCGAAAAGAAATGTAATAAATGCGGAGAATCTATTCCTATAATTGGAGAATTCAGCCAAACGCGTCCTAAACGTTTTTTCTTCTAAATACGTTGCATTTTAAAGATACTAAAGCCTTCAGTGTTGTGTTTATGGGGATAAAGCCTTTGACCCTGCGGTAAAACTGGTGACCGATCCCCTAGGAAAGGATCAGCATCTATAAGTCCCCATTTACTTCCTTCTTTGGAGTCCAAGAACTTCTGAACAACTTCTTCGTTTTCTATGGGGAGAACAGAACAGGTAGCATAGAGAAGAACGCCGCCATTTCTAACAATTTTCGAGGTATTAGTCAGAATACGAAGCTGACGACGAGATAACGCTCGAACTTGCGATCGATCAAGTTTCCACTTTGATTCTGGACGAGATGAGAATGAACCAGATCCACTGCACGGCGCATCTACAAGTACACGATCAAATTTAGTGCGAAAAGGAGGTTCATTAGAAATATCTAGATGGATTGTATGGACACTATGGATCTGATAGAAAGGTAATTTCTTGGCTAAAGCATGAAGACGTCTTAAATTTCGATCGGAAGCAATTATTCGGCCTTTATCGTGTTGAAGGCTGGCTAAATGAGTTGTTTTACCACCTGGAGCTGCACAAGCATCAAGGAGTAAATCATTCGATTTTACACCGAGGACATGAGAAATTAATGCACTGCCACGATCTTGTATATAGAACCGTCCTTCTTGAAAACTTGGAAGTAAGGGCAGAGCTTTTTCTGATTTGTGGATAAGTAATACATCATCCATGAGAGGATCAATTTTAAACTCTACAGCTTCTTCTCTTAAAATTCTGAGGGTTTCATCACGATCTAATAACAGATTTAAGCGAATATGGCGGGGACGTGGGATGTTATTGGCGTAAAGGAGTTCTTTTGTTTCTTCTTCACCTAAAAAATCCATCAAATCACGAACAAGGAATGTAGGATGGAAATACTTCAAACCGAGCTGAACTGATTTGTCTTGAAAGGACTGTATCACAGAATCAGGGTCAAGACCTTCTATCCGATGTAGTAATGCATTTACAAGAGCACTCTTAGAGGAATTCAGACGATTAGAAGTTATTTCTGTTGCAGCATTGGTGACAAGTGCAGCAGGTTCCTTTTCAAAATGTATTCTGTATGTAGCGACGCGTAAGAGGTTACGTTGAAAAGCATCAAGCTTTTTCAATGAAATATTGCCAAGAGCTCGATTAAGAATCGCATCAACAAGGTTTTTATGGCGTATTGTTTCAAATGTCAAGGCATGAACTGCAGAACGCGCTTCGCCCCCCTTTTGAGGCCCTCGATATACCTGATTTAGAGCTTCCCTTAATGAAACACCCTTATCCGCTAATAACGTAAGAACATCCGCAGCAAGTTCTTCTCTTTCCATGAAACCCCACTCTAGGATTTAGATTGCTTTCGGCTATTCTAAAAAAGGGAACTAGTGAAATCTTATCCTTTTGAAGCACTAAAAGATAAGATTTTTTGACTTACTCATAAATCCATTCTTCATCTATTCTTTGATAATCAATGAACATATCTTTGAAAAAGATATTCATCTCATATTTTGCCCTTTCAGGCGCGTCAGAGGCGTGTACTACATTTTTTCCCGTTGTTAGGCCGAGATCACCCCTAACGGTACCTGGTAAGGCCTCAAAGGATTTCGTAGCACCGATCAACCGCCTAACAACCTCTACTGCGTTCTCTCCTTCCAAAACCATCACGACAACTGGTGCAGAGGTTACGAAATCCATTAATGACTCAAAGAATCCTTTACCTTTGTGAATATCGTACAATTCTTCAGCTATGGTTCTATCCATATTTACCATCTTTAAGGCAACAATTTTGAGACCTTTGCGCTCCATACGATTAATTACTTTCCCTATAAGACCTCTTTGCACGCCATCAGGCTTAATCATGAGAAAAGTCCGTTCCATTTTACGCATCTTCCATTTTATAAAGATTTGAATGACATCAAAGTTTAGACAATATAAATTTGCATATCTTCCTTTTGGCAACTAGCTATGATAAGGTGCAAGAAATGGACATTATCTCAATGACTACCATCTCTTCTGAAGTTCGAAAGTTCCCTGATGGAACAATTCAGTTTCAAAGATCACAAATGGATAAATTTATTTGTACAGTTTATATTACAGCGGGATTAGTATTATTAGCACTGATTTATGTGTTTTCTTCTGTAGAAGGGGTATCTACATTCGCTATGCTTTTGTTTGGCATAGGTTTAGCGTTATTTTGTAGAGGTGTAATAGCGCTAATCTTACTTCCCTATTCAATTGAAATTCATCCTAAGGAGAAATTTATTATCATAAAAATCTCAGTATTAGGGTTAATTCCTCACAAAACCATGATTAATTATTCTATCATACAAGGCTTTGAAATTCGCCAATACCGACGAAGAAATTTGTCAATTAAGGAGTGGGAGTTCCGATTCGTAACAAACTCATCTGAACAGCCAGATTCTCAGTTTCTAGGACGCACTAAAAAGGCAAATAATGCACAAGCCATCGCTAAGATTATGGACAAGGAATCACAACTTAAATTGATTAGTTAAATGTTATCAAGGCTAAGTAATTTTGGAAACCTTGAGTTTTTGATCTCCTTGAGCTTAAGAGAGGATGTTTATTATTTCAGTAATATCACAATTCTGACCTTTAACTCTCAATAAATCAGCGAGATAATAAATTCCCCAGAATGTAAACAAAACAATAATTGAACCTACAAAGTAGAAAAGTTCTGATAATGTAAAAGTAAGCAACCATAATGAAAGAAAGCTAAGCCCATCTGAAACCAAAAACAGAAAAGCAAATAATGATAATTTCTCACCATATTCAATAAATTTTAATGATTCTGGAGTTGTAAAGAATTTCTTACTTGATTTTACACGAAGGTATAATTGAAAGACAAAATAGAAGCCCAGAAACACACTAACAGCACAGAGGAAGAAGCTCAAGGAAATTAATTCCTCTGTACCCAGAACATTAAGAACAATGTTGGAAAAGATTGCGGTGCTTATAATAACTACTAGATATTTTTCTAAGATATTATGACGATTAGAAAAGAGGGCCAAATAGAAAAAGGCTATTTCCAAATAAAATCCACTGTAAAGAACGCCCATAAAGGATAACTGGGAAGTTTCAATAGTTAAGGGGATTTCTAATAGGCCAATTACACAAAAACTGAAGAAAATCAGGCCCAAATAAGCTATTAAGAAGCTTAAATGAATAATTACCTCCTCTCGTATTTTCAACCAGAACTTAAAAAGCTTAAACGCGATCAAAAAGATAGGAATACAGGCAAAGAGATAGATCCCAAAACTAATAATTATTAAAACGCTCATAATTTACTCACATCCTCATAAACACGTTTTGCATATTCTTTGACCCATTCCTCCAGTTTCTCTTCAAGAACCAGTGCACAAAGAGTACTGGGAGGTAATCTAAGGACATCTGAATAGTGTTCCACCTTTTTACGTATTTCAGTTTTTAAGCGAATGGTCAGGGCTGTTGTTCGTGGAATTCTGCTTTCCTCCAAAAAAGGATGTGTGTACATTGTGTACGATGTATACTGACTTATTTATGCTTGAACTGGTTATATAGTTTTAGCTAATAAAATAGCTCATACTCATCAAAAATTAAGAATAAAGTCGAAAAATTGTAAATATAACGTAGTAAGAGAAAATAAGGGATCAATAATGGCAGTAAAAGGAGATTTTGCAGTAGTAGTATCAGATATACACCGAGAATTCCCTATGGGCGATCATGTCGTTCATGCGCTTCGTGGTGTATCAATGGAAGTATATGAAGGGGAATTTATCGTCGTACTCGGACCAAGCGGCTCAGGAAAGACCACGTTATTGAATCAAATAGGTGGTATCGATTCACCTACAAAGGGAGAAGTAATTGTTATAGGACGGGATATTACGAAATGGGGAAGAACGGATTTAGCAGCATATCGTCGTAACGAAGTTGGGTGGATTTTTCAGTTTTTCAACCTTATTCCTTCTTTACGCGCCTGGGAAAACGTGGGTCTTGCTCTTGAATTCAAAGGAGACCAGAAACGGATTAAAGAACGTTCCTATGAGATGTTAGATAGAGTGGGTCTTGGAGATAAAACAGAGCGTTTTCCAAGTCAGCTTTCTGGAGGAGAACAACAACGAGTAGCTATTGCACGAGCGTTGGTGAAAAATCCCACGATTGTAGTTGCGGATGAACCCACTGGTAATCTGGATTTCGTTACAGGGCAAAAAATCGCGGATTTAATGCATGAACTTAATAGAGAGATCGTAGCTGAGGTAGATGGAGTTGAAAGAAGATCAACTTATATCGTTGTTTCTCATGACCTCAGTATTACAGAGAAAGCGGAGCGTGTGTTTCATCTCCGTGATGGAGAGGTCGCTTCAGTTGAAGAGCATCCACATCTTACTAGAACCAAGAAGGTGCAGAATGATTGAAAATTCTCACTAGGAAGATTTTTCGAGAATTTCGTTTCAATAAATTCCGTTCTGCGGTTATTATTTTAACCGTAACCATAGCTATAGCCATGTTAGTAGGGTTTGTCAATTCTAAAGCAACATTTGACGAAAGTTTAGCAGCACATCAAGAGAAATTAAACAATGCAGATGTTCGGATTAGATTCGGTGAGAATTTCATCCCTGAAGATAACGTGACAGTGTTACAAGATAACCCCCAAATACTCGCAGCAGGCATAACTGATTTAGAAGGACGGATATTCAAAGCATCATCTGCGTCACATAAAAATGACATTTATCCTGCTTACTTAATAGGAGTTGGAGAGGAAAATGCAATCAATAAGCTGCAATTAACAAAGGGGATAGCCCAAATATCAAAGAAACAACCTTTGTTCTCTCAATTATCTGGTAACCAGGTATATGTAGAACAACACTTTGATGATGAGCTACTAGGTGCAGGAGCCGATTTAGAGGATCAGATTATAGTTGATCTTGCTAATTCTACCCTTAATGTCTCAATTGCTGGATTTGTGGCTGACTCAGATTATTATTATGTAGTAGATGAACAAACCGGAATGCCTACGATGGGGAAATTAGCTATTATTTACATGCCACTTGCTACTCTACAAGAACAATTCAGTGTAACGGGAATCAATGAAATTTTGGTCGAAACCAAAGAACGTTCTCATGATGCAAGCCAAGAAGCAGCTCAAGCCCTTGGCGAGGTATTTGGTGAAGATATTCAAGAACCAATTTTCTGGGATAACACCCAAGACAGGATAATGTACGATGTTGATGCAGGGGCTATTGATAAGATGGGAGTAGTATTCGGTATTTTTGGGCTAGCGGCAGGTGCAATTGCAGTATATAACTCACTTTCGAAACTAGTACTTGCGCAGAGGACACACATTGGGTTATATGGCGCGCTTGGCGCAAGGCAGAGAGATATTCTCTCTCACTACGTTGGGTATGGTATTGTTCTTGGGATTATCGGTACTATTTTGGGGTGGGTTGTTAGTTTACTTATGAACTATCTCTTCGCTGGTTTGGCTGATTTCATGTATGGTCTAACAGTCACGCGAGTAGCATTTGTTCCCGAGATTTGGATAGGCGGAACACTGGTAACACTAGCAGTAGTTCTAGTTTTTTCGGTGTTGTCAGCTCTCCCAGTGCTTAGACTCACGCCCCGTGAAGCGATGACCGCACCTTATAGTGCTTCTCAACTTGGAGAAGAACCACTACTAGAAGGACTTCTCCGTCCGTTAGGTGTGCTTAGAACCTTTACTAGTAAAATCCCACTTAGAACGGTGTTTATGAACAAAAAACGATCCTTATCAACTATATTCGCTGTGGCTGCTTCCATGGTTATTTTAGTTGCATCTGTCAGTATGATGGTTGACATTATGATTGGAATTGATCGAAATTATAATGATTACGAAAAATTTGACGTAAATGTAGTCATAGGGCAATCAATTTCTGAACAAGAAGTTTTAAGCTGGAAAGAAAATCACCCACTACTGAATAATAGCATAGATACCATAGAAGGCTATATATACGCACCGGTGTTTGTTTCTCATGGATTTAAGTTCCAAGCTGCACCTCTGCAAGCTTTTCATGAGGATTCTGCTCTGCGAGATTTTAATGTTATTAGAGGAAACAAAAAGCTCAATGAAAATGAATTGCTACTAGGGAATAATGTTGCTAAAGACTTAGGAGTAAAACCAGGTGATTCAGTATCCCTTTATGGAATGGGTAATACAAGTGTTACCGTGAAAGTAGCAGGGATTACGGGCGAGTTAATGGATTATTCTGTACTTTGGACGATTGAAGCACTTCAGGAGCAAAACAATGATATCATAGGAGTTGACGCGTTTTCTGGAAACATCACAGGCTTTATTTTTGATTATGCGGATGATTTAACCAAAGATGAGAAATTGGAGATAAAGCGGGAAATCCAACAACAATTTACTCCGTATGTCTATGCAGATAGTGAAGAGGCAGTCAAAACCTTCGAAAGACTACTTGAGGTACTTGTGGAAATGCTCCTACTCGTGGGGATCCTGGGCCTCGTTTCTCTTGCGTTATTTACCTTTTCAAGTATGTCCCTTGCCATGATGGATCGAGAAATGGAGTTTCTCGCCTTAAGAGCAATGGGATCAAAAAGAAGAACAATATTAAAAGTGATCTTCGCCGAAAATCTCCTTTACGGATTTTTTGGGCTGATTGTGGGTGTGCCGATCACTTATGTGTTGCTGCGGCCAACGTACAATTATGTTATGCCGGAGTGGTATATTCCTGTCGTAGTTCCTCTCGAGCTCTGGGCAGTAGTTATCGCCCTGATAATCTTTTGTGTATTCCTTTCCACCACTCTCATTGCATGGAAAACTTGGCGCAGTTCTCTCTCCGACATGCTCCACAACCGGATGATTACTTAACAGTCTACTTTTTTTTCTTTTTTTATTTTAACAATAGGATTTGTCATCGAAAATGACTTCGTACAAAGATTTTGAAGCTAGGTGAAAAAGTCGTTTATTGAGGAAGAAAGAGGACAAATAGAGGACAAACAATTTTGAGGCCCAAGACACAAGAAAACAAGAAAAAAACAGCTTTACTTCTTCTTCGAAGTATTTACTTTCTTCTGCAGGAACCATCCATCGATCAACAGCCCAAATAATGGTATACTGAACATTCCAAGGAGCAGAAAGATTGAGAAATCATATTCTGCCGTTGGAGGAAGTATGAGCTGTACTGTCCCCAGAGATGTGGTCGTTAAACTCTCATTGTCCCATGATGTTAGGTTGAATAAATATTCTCCGACCGCTAGACTGGACAATGGAACAGTGAAATTGTGAGTAGCTATCCCCGCAGTGAACGACAGATTGTACAATAATGAGTTATTTGCCCAGCAGTGGATACCTTGGAGACTCCCATCAGGATCTGTGCAGGATCCTTCAATCTTCGCCTCAGAGGTTCCAGCGTAAAACGTATAAGTTGGGAGTAGATTAGAATGGATAGGGACATGGACTACAGGATTATAGGTGATGTTGATAGTATTGATAAAGTAATTCCATATTTGCCCTTGAACACAGAAGACGGTGAGATTATAAGTGTAAACCCCATACCTCAAACTTGAGAGGTTATACTCGAAATAATACATTTCACTCGCATGGGTTTCAGGTGGGATGACTCCTTCAGCGGTTATTGGGCCAACCGAGAGTATCCAGTTGGTCATGTTCCCTATACTCCTAATAGTGCCCTTCAAACGGGCTTCCCCCTCGAGCTCTTCAAACGGGCAATAATCGCCAAGATCAGTACTTTGGGGCTTAAAAGTTGTACTCATGGTGAGTATAAATGTATACGAATCGTTAACGTTCCCCGCCCAGTCTCCAACCACAACTCGCATCAGATGGTTCCCGTCACTGACGGAAGGAGTGAAGAGGTCAGTTTCTTCCAACTCATCCGGATACTCCGGACCTCCAAGAGTTCCAGGGGGCCAACTGTCATTATAAACCATCTGGTCATCGAGATATAGCTCCCAATAACGTAAATAATTTATACTACTCCGAAAAATTCCGCTGATAATGATCTGAGTCCAATCTCTCAGATATAGATCTTCAAATCCCCCAATGACCCCCAGAGTAGTCCCTGATGCCACTGGTTTACTGGTATCACTTGTTTGCCTTTCACCGAACTTCGGCGTACCTCGAATAGTCCCTGATGCCACTGGTTTACTGGTATCACTTGTTTGCCATTCACCGAACTTCGGCGTACCAAGACTAACAATAAGTAACCCCAGAACCAGAACGAATTTAACCACCCTAACACCTGCATTTTGCATTTCCCACACTCTTCCTTGGTCTTTTTAAAAAAATGTATTGTTTGCGCACCTACTTAACTTCCCAGTATAAGAATATACTCTTTATGTTCAATAAACTTTGGGAGTGTAAGTATTTTATTCTAACGTCAGCTTGTGTTTGAAAACATAGCGATTATTCTTCTTAAATCTTACCAATTTTAGGAGCTTATTTGAACAATCTGTTGTCTTCTATTATTCTAGGAATAATTGGTTTAATTTTATGGAGATATATTCATAAAATCGACTAGATTAGAGAATACTAAAGAAATTATGTCCAAATAAGAGAAAAAATCGAAGAAATCAACAGTAAAGCATCAAGAAAAAAATATAAGAAATAAAATTTTTTTATATCTATTTCAGTGCTTTCTTTTCTCTTTACAATTTGTCATCAAAACTCCCGTCGTGAAGCCGACGAAATCCTTGGGTACAACGTCTTTCAAAAATTGTCGCCCTCGTCATCTTCTGTGTTTTCCTTTCCACCACTCCCATTGCATGGAAGACTTGGCGCAGTTCTCTCTCCGACATGCTCCACAACCGGATGATTACCTAACAGTCCACCCTTTTCTTCTTTTTTCTTTCTTTGTCGGTCTATCTACTCTTTCATTTACTCTCCACACCGATAATAGATGATGTTAGACCCCTAGACGTACTCATGAGGGTTCCTCGAGTCCCAATAGGTATCCCAATACGGCTGTTCTCCTCATTTCAATCATTCAATCTTAAACTTTCTTATATAGGTTTTTAGTACTATTGCTCCTACTAAAATCAGCCCACAAAATAGTACTGAAAGAAAAGGTATATCTATTTCCGATACCACAAAACTCAATGATGCGTCATCAACATAAAATGTATAGGAAGTGGTTTCTGCATTATCAAAAAAAATACATAACCTTGCATGATCTGTATTTGCATCGGTAGCTGCAAACACTACACTCATAGGTGAATAACTACCCGAAGGACTCGCCATTTGGGCATTTGAATCGATAAAATTATTAGAACTATCACGGAATTCAATAATCAACAGAATATTTAAATTAGGATTAGCTGATCCGCCATAATAACAATAGGCACTAAAAGTCAATTCTTCATGCTGACTAGCACTTACTTCTTGCCATATAATATATGTGTTCCACTCTGGAACAGTACTATTAACACATGCTGCACCGTTCCTTTGATTGGTTATATCTTGCTTTACGGTGGTTGCTCCTTCTTTTTGCCAATTATCCGGCAATCCTAATGACCATGTTTCAAAACCCCCGTTTAATAAAGATCCTGCAGCCACCACATAATTAACTTTATTTCCAGAGAAAATCAAAAGAACCCAAATAAAAAATAAACTTAGCTTTTTCTTCAATTTTTCTTCCTCACAAATTTAAATAATTTATAAACCCTCTCGGGTTATTTTAAGTCCTTGTACAAGTTCCTCTTCTACGTATAAATAACTTTTGCTTTTTATTCTCCTAAGCGTAACTTTTGCTTTTTATTCTCCGTGTCCATTTAAGGGGTTTTCCAATATGTGAGTCAACATGACAGTATTTGATTGTCAAACGGGGAATTTTGTTAGTTCGATCACCGATGAGATTATAACTGGAAACCCTAGCACGAGGAACTCTCTCCTTTTTATTTTTATAATAGTTAACTAAAAAGAAAATAGAAATCATAATTACTCCAACAATCCCAATTATATTACCGATGAGATAAGGATTTCGGAGGGCAGAGGGCATGTTGTCGTAAAAAACCCCCTTTGTGGTTCCCTTCGAATTATGAGCAGTGGTAATAGCCCTGATAATCTTTTGTGTATTCCTTTCCACCACTCTCATTGCATGGAAGACTTGGCGCAGTTCTCTCTCCGACATGCTCCACAACCAGATGATTACTTAACAATCCACACCCTATCTTCTTTTTTTTACTTCAACAATTGGCTTTTTATTAATTTGGGCTATAAATAAAAAATAAAACAACGCTTTTTTATCAATAAATATTTTCCTCACTTTCATTCATAGTAAATTGAAAGATCAAACTTCAAATAGAAGAGACTTTTCAAGGAATAGTGGAGATACTTGTGCAGGGTGTCAATGATTTTAAGCTCATTAGAACGAAGTTGGTGATGGTGGGAGATCCAGGGGTGGGAAAAACTGCATTAGTTAAACAATATGTGGAAAAAAGATTTGAAACTGATTTTTTACCTACATTGGGAATGGAAATCAATGTAAAAGAACTTCAAATAGGAGAAAGCGTTATTTCTGTGGCAATATGGGATATTGGAGGACAAGATCATTTTTCCTTCATTCGTCCTAAATATTATGACGGTGCCACAGGTATTATTCTGGTTTATGATCTAACATCACCAGAATCATACAGAAACTTGGAATATTGGATTAAGGATTTAAGAGAGATGTGTGACGAGATTCTTATTGTTCTGTTGGGTAATAAAAGTGATCTAGTGAAAGAGATTGAAAATACGTCCCCTGATTATTCTCAACTTTTACCAATTTTACAAGAATGCAGAGAGAGGGAAGTTATGGTTGGCTGGTTTTTCACGAGTGCAAAAACCGCTAAAAATGTAGATAATGCATTTAGATCACTTATACTCCAAATTCTTTCCAATGAAGTGCTAGAGGAACATCAATATGCTGATGAATCCTAGAGAAATTCATAAATTGTTTGAAAACTCAAGAAAGTGTACAAGAAAAGAAAGAACTAGCTTTTATTGCCTTTTTTGTAATAATAATGGCAATTTACTTCTATTTTTCTAAAAAGGTAAGACTCACTAAAAACGGTTGAAATGTCACTAAAGAGATTAATTGAAGACTTTCTATTGAGAAAAAAGGTTAAAAAAATAAGGGAGATTGTGCTCTCTTATTGTACAAACAAAGAAAATTTTCCCTTAATATAAAAATAAGAATAGTAGAGCCGAGATTAGAGTTCTTGTAAGGAGCAATGAAATTATGT
>JAEOTF010000553.1 GCA_016840025.1 Candidatus Hodarchaeota archaeon | reverse complement strand
TTAATTGCTCTGATTGTTATAAGCCAGCGGATTGGGTAGAACTTAAACAAACTGGAACGATAGAAGTTAGCACGATAGTCTGGTATACCACTTCAGCCTTTATCAAAGCAATACCTTATGGAGTAGGTTTCATAAAACTCGATGGCGCAGAAACAGCTTTACTTCAAGGTATATTCTCTGAGAATTTAGTTCCCTCAAAACTAAAGAAGGGGCAAAAGGTTAAAGCAGTTTTTAACAAAGAAAGGGAAGGGAAAATGACGGATTTTTTCTTTGTTCCTGCAGATGAATATGAAAAATGGATATTAAAACCAGAATTTGAAGGAGGAGAATAATAATGGGACAAGCAAAAGATACTTTAAGGAATATTGTAGAGAAATTAAATATGGTTCCAAAAGCCCAAGCAGTATTTGTCACAAATATTTCAGGTAAAGATGTTGATTGGGAAATGTCATTTCAATTTAACCTAGATAGTGAAGATCCATTCTATTTAATTGTTAAGGATCGTAAAGCTCTAGTATCTGATGGAACTAAAACTGATGCCATTATTGTAATGTCGGGGGAATCCGATGCAATTGTAAGAATTTGTGAGGGAAAAGGTGATTTTACTCATGCAATTTCACGAGAACAAATTACTGTGGAAAGTGGAAGAGTGATGGACGTTATTCGTCTTACTAGAGCAATAACAATTGTATTAAAATCTAAATAGAAATACTTTTCTTATTTAATGTCGTTTTTTTCTTGACATTAAACATTATTTTGTAATTTCCTATAATATGAAATCTAAAGTCCATGTAATACAAAGAAGAGCTCATGAGTCCATTCAAGAGCTAGTTTTAAGAACTCTCGGAATGATTCCACTAAAGACCTTAATTACAAATTCAGAGAATAAAATCCTAATAAATCCTAATTGGGTGACTTCCGATCATTTCAGTACAGGGAATGTGACGTCAACAGATACTTTGGAAGGATTAGTAATGTACCTAATCCAAGATTCTAAAATAGATCCTGACAAAATAATTGTAGCCGATGGTGGTTCTTTTGGAACAACTAAAAACTTTTTTAAGCTCAATGATATCTATCGATTAGAACATTATGGGATTAGAATAATGAATTTAAACGATGATGAAGTTGTTAATAATGTTGAAATTCCTAATCCGCTGTCTCTAAAAACAATAAACATAGTAAAAACTGCTATTGATGCAAGTTGTATTATCTCTGTTCCTTCATTAAAAACGCATAATTTGGCTAGAACAACTTTAAGTATGAAAAATATGATGGGGACAATAATGCCCAAGAGTATAATGCATTCAAATATCCACAAAAAGATCGCGGATTTAGTTTCTGTATTACGTTCCAAAATGAAACTTCAAATCATTGATGGTGTCATAGGTTCAGATGGTTGGGAATTGGGAGGAAAACCTATTCAAATGGATTTAATTATTGCAGGGGAAGATCCAGTAGCTGTTGATAGAGTAGGGAGTGCCATCATTGGATTCAATATTGATAAATTGAAATATCTAAAATTTGGAGAACAAAAAGGATTAGGGACAACGAATTTAGATGAAATTGAAATAATTGGAAAGTCAATTGAAGAAGTATATCATAAATTTTAATATTTCTCAGTGGTTTTGTCAACTTTTTTTTTCAAACTTTTTTATTCTAATGAAACATTATAGTGATTAAATTAATTTTAGATAAGTTTAGATTAGAATGAGGATTATGTCTAGACGTTTGGAACATTTTCAAGAATCCGTAATAAGAGAAATGACAAGGAAAGCTATAGAAAATGATGCAATTAACCTTTCTCAAGGAATGCCTGACTTTTCTCCTCCTTTAGAACTAATAGAGGGTATTAAAGATGGATTGAATGAAGACGAGCACCAGTATAGTGTCACATATGGACGTACTGATTTAAGGGAAAAAATATCAGAAAAACTTCAAGATTATAATAAACTTATAGTTGATCCTTACGATGAACTAACTATAACTTGTGGGGCAAGTGAGGCTATTGCTTCGAGCATTCTTGCAATAACAAATCCAGGAGACGAAATCTTAATTCTTGAACCTTGGTATGAGAATTATGTCCCCATTACATATCTTGCTCAAGGAAAACCTGTGTTTGTTTCTTTGTCTAAAGAAGACTATAGTATTGATGAAGAAGTATTAAAATCTAACATAAATAAGAAAACTAAGGCTATTTTAATAAATTCCCCCCATAATCCTACGGGAAAGGTTTTTTCACCAGAAGATTTCACAATAATTTCCGATTTATGCATCGATCATGATATTTTTGCTATTACTGATGAAATTTATGAGCATATCATATTTGATGGTCTAAAACATCTGAGTATTGGCAGTTTTGATTCGATGGAGGAAAGAACTATAACAATTAGTGGATTTAGTAAAACTTTTTCAGTAACTGGGTGGCGAATAGGATATGTAGCAGCTAACCAAGAAGTGATGAACGGGATAAGAAAAGTCCATGATTATTTAACTGTTTGTGCCCCCAGCTTATTACAATATGCCATATTAAAAGCATTTGATTTAAGTTCTTTATATTATAATGAACTTATTAAAAGATATCAAAAAAATAGAGATTTTTTTCATAATCAGCTTTCGCGCTTAGGCATAAAAGTCTTTAAACCACAAGGAGCTTATTATATGTTTGCCGATATATCTCAATTTGGCATGAATGATATAGAATTCGCTAATTATTTAGTAAAAGATGAAGGTGTTGCTACAGTTCCTGGTTCCAGTTTTTACATGAAGACTAACATTGGAAATAATCCTGGATCGAACTATGTAAGATTTTCTTTTTCTCAAAAGCTAGAAACATTAGAAAAAGCTACAGAACGCATTGAAAAGAGATTAATTTGAAAATCTGATTAAGACAAAGTGAAAGGGTAAGTGTTCTTTTTTTTTATTATTTCTGTAAAGAGTGAATTTTCTATATTTCCCCCGCTTATTATTGCTACTACGTTCTTTTGGGCAAAAACTTCTTTTTCTTCAAGAATACAAGCCACTGTTGTAGCACCTGCACCCTCTACAATTTGACCTTCCTTTTCCCATAGAAGGCTGATTGCACTTCTAATAGAATCCTCATCTACCAATATTATCTTATCAACATATTCATTTATTATGTCAAAAGTTAATGCCCCAGGTTCAAGCCCGCCTAATAATCCTTCTGCGATTGTTTGGAATTCCTTTGTATTTACAATTTTACCTGCTTTCCAGGATGCATACATTGTAGAAGCTCCCTTAGTTTGAACTCCTATTACTTCAATATTAGGATTTAAAGATTTAGCTGCTAAGGCGACTCCAGAAATTAACCCCCCTCCGCCAATAGGAACAATTATAGAATTTATTTGGGCGATTTCTTCAAATATTTCAAGTGTAATAGTTCCTTGACCCGTTATAACTTCAATATCATTATAGGGACTAATATATGCTAAATTTTTCTCAAGAGAGACTTCTCTTGCTTTTTTTTCGATTGTATCAAATTCTCCTTCTTGAATAATGTTGACATCATATTTCTTTATTTTACTTAATTTTGTCATCGAAATATTTGTAGGAATCACTATTCTTGCAGCAATTTTCAAGATCTCTGCCGCTAATGCTACTCCTTGTGCATGATTACCAGATGATGCAGCAACAACCCCATTTCTTCTCTCTTCTGGACTTAACTGCAATAATCGGTTAAAAGCACCTCGAACTTTAAATGAGTTAGTGGGTTGTAAGTTTTCTAGCTTTAAATATATGTTACCATTACAAATTTGACTTAGATACTCAGAATGGATTAATGGTGTATTTCTAATAAATTCTTTTATCCTTTCTCTAGCTTTCTTGATTGTTTCTAGATTTATAGCATTCATTTTTAAACAAATCATCCATCTAATAAAGAAACTACACGTCCAATCCCTGTTTCTTTTGCTTGTTTAAAAGCAATATTAGCTGCAGCAATATCCTGTGCTGCTAGACCTGTGGCATCAAAGAGTGTGATTTCTTCATTGGTTTCACGACCATTCTTTTCTCCAATGAGAATTTGGCCTATTTCGGCATAAACATCATCTTCAATTATCAAACCATCTGCTAATGCATGTTGAATTTCTCCAATTATCCTACACTGGTCTAAGCTATCTACTACGACTTTATCTGCTCTTTTAACAATGAATGGATCTAATTCTTGCTTACCTGGTCCATCTGCTCCGATTGCATTTATATGAACTCCTTCTTGAATCCATTCTTTCATTACAAGAGCTTTTCTAGATGGGGTTACTGTTACAATAATATCAGCGTCAATAACAGCGTCCTTAATGACTTCTACTGGTTCTATTGGAATTTTTAGTTGTTCTGACATTTCTTTTACGTATCTGTCTCGCTCAGTTGTATTAATGTCCCAAACTTTGATTTCTTTTAGCGAGAATGCCTCTCGTAATGCTAAGATTTGCATTCTTGCTTGTGTTCCAGCTCCAACAACTCCAATTATCTTAGAGTTTTTCCTTGCGAGTACATTAGCTGCAACAGCTCCAGCAGCTCCCGTTCTATAAGCAGTAACATAAGTTCCGTCCATTATTGCGACTGGAATACTTGTTTTAAGATCCAATAATATTATTACTGCAATCCCTGGAGGTAATCCCAGCTTATAGTTTTCGTAGAAACCACTTGCAATTTTTGTACCAATAAGTCCAAGATCCTCAATGTACCCTGATTTAATATCAATTTCCCCATTATACTGTGAAACATCTAAATGCATGACTGGTGGCATTTTTACCTGTCCTTTTGCGAATGCAATGTAAGCTTCTCGTACTGCTATAATTGCCTTACTCATAGATAAACATGATTTGACTTCATTTTGAGATAGTATTATTATTTCAGACATAACATCACATTACTTTATAAAAGACATTCCTATAATAATATTACGTGGAGTTTTTTTAAATAGAATGAGTTTAAAAGTTAGAATAATTCATCCTTTTAACAGAAAAATAGAAATCTTTATATACTAGTTGATTAAATATACACTGTTGAAATCAAACTAAAAATGAATAAAAAATATATTTAAAATAATTAAAAAGATGTGATAAACATATGAAAAGAGAAATGGCTGTAGTAGGATTTATAGCCTGCATAGCTGTAGGTTTCGTTTTTGGGTGGTTTATTCCTGCATTATTAACCCCAGCCTCAACTGGTAGAACATTAGTTCAAGAGATTCAGACAAGAGGTGAGCTGATTGTTGGAACTGATGCACCCTGGCCACCTTTCGAGCTGTACAACACTACAACTTCTACATGGGAAGGATTTGACATTGATCTTTCACAAATGATAGCAGATGAACTCAATGTAACACTTACAGTGACAAATATTCTTTTTGACGAACTGATTGGGGCGTGCAAAGCAGGTACGATTGACATGATTGCAGCAGCGATGATGGTCAGACATTCTCGCGCACAGGAACTTGCACATTCTGT
The DNA here is from genome assembly GCA_016840025.1 of Candidatus Hodarchaeota archaeon. Next base: position 5,261 of record JAEOTF010000553.1, on the reverse strand, counting down.
AACTTATATTCGAGTAAATGAGGTTATTGTAGTCAAGGGTAATTCAACTCTTACCATTACCAGTTTAAACAATCTCACATCCTATGTAGTCGGTTGTCAAGCAGGCACAACACAATATGACGCATTATCAGAGATCGCTGGCTTTACTGAAGGCGTGAATTTGTTAGTGTATCCTAAAGCTGACACTATGATGGCAGCCCTAGACAATGGAGTTATAGATGCTGCATTTGTAGATGAACCTGTAGTTTCTGTCTGGTCGAAGGTGTACAGTCAAAAGATAATCTTCATTGTTCCTGCCGAACCTATGGCGATGTGGTGCCGTTGGGAGGAACCAGAATTGATGATGATAATCAATAAAGTTATCCTTGAAGCCTATAGAGACGGAATTATGGATGATCTATACACAAAGTGGTTTAGTTGAGCAACGAGCCAAATATCCTAAATATTTTTTTTTATATCTTATCTGAAGGTTTGTTAGTAACCTTAGCGCTTACAGCTCTAGGTTTGTTGATTGGATTTGCCTTGGGTCTTCTATTAGCGCTTATGCGAGTTTATGGCCCTACAGAAGTGGGGTGGTTCGCAAGTGGTTATGAGAAATTATTTCGTGGCATTCCAGTTCTGGTTCTTATCTTTATTTTTTCGTTTGGAATACCTGGGTTATTTTCGTATCTAGAACCTCTTGATAGACCGATGGCAGGAGTAATTTTAGCACTTGGGCTTCGTAGTGCTGCCTATCAGTCTCAAATATTTCGTGGAGCTATTTTATCTGTAAATCCGGGGCAGATGGAGGCTGCTCGTGCTATAGGAATGAACGGATTTCAATCTTTCCGTCATATTGTGTTTCCTCAAGCACTACGGCTGGCTGTACCCAGCTGGTCCAATGAATATGCGGTGGTTATAAAAGATTCATCTTTTGCATATGGAGTTGGAATTATTGAGATGACTAAAGCGGCTTTTCGAATAGCCTCAAATTTTCCGGAGCTTTTGCCTCTCTCAATGGGTATTGTTGCTATCATATACCTTATTTTTACTTATCCTGTGACGAAATTATTTGGTGAAAGACAAACTAAGAAACTCAAGGATTTCGGAATGGGGGGTGGTTAGATATGGATAAACAGATTTTAAACGTAGTCGATGTTTGGAAGGCATATGACGAATTGGAGGTTCTTAAAGGAATTTCATTTGAATTAGCAAAGCGAGAAGTTAAAGTAATCTTTGGACCGAGTGGTTCTGGGAAAAGTACACTACTTCGGTGTATCAATATGCTAACTCCGCCTGACAAGGGTGAAATATATCTTTCAGGGCAGAATCTTATGGAGTCTGGAGTAGATCTTAATGCAATGAGAGCTAAGATCGGTATGGTATTCCAACACTTTAATCTGTTTTCTCATCTCAAAGCAATTGATAATGTTAGTGTTGGACTTCGTCGGGTGAAAGGATTTTCTAAGGAAGAGGCTCATGAAAAAGCATTAGATGCGTTACATCAAGTTAAAATGGCAAAATGGGCAGAGCATTACCCTGCACAACTATCTGGTGGACAACAACAACGTGTAGGTATAGCACGTGCTTTAGCTATGAAACCAGATTTAATTTTGTTTGATGAACCAACATCAGCATTAGATCCTGAACTTATCGGTGAAGTATTGCAGGTTATGTTAGAAATTGCTAAAGCAGGCACGACTATGGTGGTGGTAACGCATGAAATGGGATTCGCTCGTGCAGTGGCGTCAGAAATGATTTTCATTGATCAGGGCGTCGTTATCGAGCGTGGAACTCCCGATCACTTTTTCACCTCCCCTGAATCAGAACGTGTAAAACACTTTCTTAGACAGATTAATATTTTATATGGATATCATGAAGAACTTCTAAAAGAATTTGAGGAGGATTAAAAATTATGATTTTCCAAAGTCTTCCTCAGGAACTATTGGATTTTCTTCGCGTGCTGGAATTTTGGGATCACATCCTCATAGGTTTGGCAAAAACTATGTGGTTATATCTTTGGGCACTTCTATTTGGTTTTTTTCTTGGTCTTTTACTTGCTCTTCTTCGTCAATATGGTGGACGGATTCTTTCACGGATTGCCACTGGATATGTCGAAATCATACGCGGTACTCCTATACTTGTGCAGTTATTATTTATTTATTTTCTTCCCTACAGCATAAATTCTTTCCTAGAGGCGCAAGGTCTTCCTTATATCCCCATTGGGAGATGGAGTTTTTATGTTACGTCCAATGTCTTTGGAAGAACTATGACTATGGTTTTTTTGGATCATATCACATTAATGGGAATCCTTACATTAGGCCTTAATAGTGCAGCTTATCAAGCTGAATACTTACGTGGGGCTGTTGTCTCTGTTGGTACTGAACAATTGGAGGCTGCTCAATCGCTGGGTATGTCTCGGCGGTCTGGCATTTTACATATTGTAGTACCACAGGCTCTACGTCGTGTTATTCCAGCATGGTCTAATGAAGCTGCTTATCTTCCTAAATATACTGTTATAGTCTTTTACATAGGATTAACTGAACTTTTTGCACAAGCACATTATATTATTTCAGAAACGTTTCTCACACTCTCTGTATATGTAGTTGTAGCACTCATTTTTCTAGTGATTATCACACTTATCTCCAAAACATTGGACATCCTCTACAAACGGACAGCTATTCCTGGTTTGTAAACCTTAGTAAGAATAAATTATACTAATTTCCTTTTTTTTTTTCCTTACTCTTAAATATAAGAAAACATCCTATAGATCCTGAACTAGGTATATTATTTCTTTAATTCCATGATTAATTCATGTATGCGATTAAGTCCTGATGTAAGGTAATCTGGTGGTAATCCAAAACTTATCCGAAAAAATTTATCCATACCAAAATGGTCACCTGGCACAATGAATACACTCTTCTCCTTACGCAAGCGTTCTGCAAATTCAGTGGAATTGATGTCTAAATGATAACGAACGAATGCGATTGCGGCAGCTTGTGAAGGAATAACGCTAAAAATATTTTCATGGCTATCCATCCATCGTTGAAGAATAGGATATCCTTGTTGAATGAAACTACGAGTACGCTGAATAATCCGTGGTCTTACCTTTGGAGACAGCGCAATTGCAGCAAGTTTGTTTGATAACATTGTAGCACTGATTGTAGTGTATTCATGTCGTGTCCAAATGTCCTCTATAGTTTCAGTAGGTGCAACTGCCCATCCAATACGAAGCCCAGGTAAACCATACGCTTTACTCATGCTGCCTATTGCTATCACTTTATCATAGCGTCCAAAAAAAGAGGGTGTTTCCTCATCCCTTAATCGTTCAGCACCAGTATATACTTCATCAGCTAAAATCCATGCGTTAACGCGATCTGCTATAGCAATTATACTATCCATTTCATCCTCACTTAGGATGTAACCTGTTGGATTGTTAGGATTGCAGATAGCTATGAGTTTAGTTTTCTTGGAGACAATCTTATCTAATTCAACTAAATCAGGTGCCCAACTATTTTCTTCAATTAGATGGAATGTCTTTATTTTGAAACCTTGGTTCTGAGCTATGCCCCAAATTTGCATATAATTTGGTAGCATAATAACAATTTCATCTTTTGGGGTGAGGAGTGTACAAGTTGCGTTATAATTAGCCTCAATCGCTCCTGTTGTAACCAGAATGTTTTTTGTGGTTGCTCCATCATATAAAGCTGCTATATTTTCTCGTAATTCGGGAATACCCTCAACATGGGGGTAATTTAGATCAGTAGCAAGTAAATCGTTAATATAATCAGGATCATCTGACAACAATTCACTGAGCAGAATTGGGTGAACTCCACTTTCGGATAGGTTAAAATCAACTTCCTGTTCAAACTTGGACATCCAACGTTCCATAAGAAAAGGTTGAAATTTAGACATTTTGATATCTTCCCATTTAAAATTAAATCACTAATTTTTTTTTGATCTTAATTTGTTAAATATTTACCTATTTTGATACTCAAAAAATTTGATTTAATTCTTTCTATTTCTAAAAAGATGATTAAAATAGAATTAAAATCTAATGAAACATTATTGAGATTTAATTAATTATAAAATAAAGTCTTCTGAATGAAAATTGTAGATTTACGCTCTGATACTGTCACAAAACCATCACCAGAAATGTGGAAAATACATAGATCATTAGATAATTCCATGATCGGTGATGATGTTGAAGGAGAAGATCCAACCGTCAATGAATTAGAAGTAAAAGCAGCAAAATTATTAGGAAAGGAAGGAGCTCTCCTAGTAACTTCAGGGACGCAAGGCAATCTAGTATCTCTTCTCTCACAAACTAAACCTGGTGATGAGATTCTATTAGAAGAATTAAGTCATATTTACAAAAATGAAGTAGGGAGTGCAGCTCGTATAGGAGGATTAATGATTAGAACTTATCCTTCAACTAAAGGTGTTCCATCATTTAATTTACTTCAAAAATTAAATCGTAACAAAAAGAATATCCATGAACCACCAACAACTCTCTTTTCAGTAGAAAACACTCATAATTATCATGGAGGTGTGATTATTCAACCAGAAGTATTTAATGAAATGAAGAATTTTTCGGAAAAGAATGAATTAAAATTTCATTTAGATGGAGCAAGAATATTCAACGCAGCTGTAGCATTAAAAATCCCAGTTACAGAATTTACAAAAAATGTCGATAGTGTTATGTTTTGTTTATCTAAAGGATTGTCATGTCCAGTTGGATCAATTGTAGCAGGTTCAAAAGAGTTTGTTACGACTGCTAGGAGATTCCGAAAAATGCTGGGTGGAGGGATGCGTCAAGCTGGAATAATAGCCACTTTCGGTTTGGTTGCACTTGAACCTAAATGGATTAAAAGACTCGAGGAAGATCATAAAAATGCTAAATTATTAGCTGAAGGGATTCGATCTTATGATTTACCTATAACTATTCATGATCCACAAACTAATATTGTACTTGTTGAACTTATGAAAAAGACACGGATATTTAAAATTGTAACTGAGCTTGGAAAAGAAGGAGTCTTATCATTTAATATTAGTAAAGAAAAAATCAGATTTGTTACTCACTTTGGGATAAACAAAGATGATATTGAATATTCTATTCAAAATATAGGAAGAATCTTAACTAAATTTCTAAATAAATAAAAAAAAAGATGTTAATCCTTTCTTAATTCTAAATCTTTCGAATTATCTTCAACCGCATCATAGTATTCAATATCCATTAGACTGCCTTCAGGATTTTCAGCCCAATGGACTTTAATTGGCAT
>JAEOTF010000079.1 GCA_016840025.1 Candidatus Hodarchaeota archaeon | reverse complement strand
GATTTTTCCATCTCTATCACCTCCTTTTGTATTTAGGCGAGAAAAGCCTCAGCCCGTTGAATCTTGTATGCGCAGGAGTAACCGCTTGTAGAATGCCCTCAAGCATTTCATATGTGTTATACAATCTCCGTATACGCTTCTCCTCTTTCGCAATCGTTATTACTGCAACTTTATCAAGAGCTTTTGCTCGGTACTGCTTCGGTCGCTCGTCTCTACTCAACTCGACAAAGCCCTTCGCCATCAAACTGTCCAAAACAGAATAGGCTTTGCTCTGCGGCACAGAGGCTTTCCTCACAACAGCTGTTACTTTAGCTTCACCAAGAGTCAGCAAAGAAAAATACATCCTCGCCTCGTACTCGCTTAAGCCAAAGTCCTTCAGCATATCCACAACCGCTTCACCATTCCCAATCACTTGCATACAATCACCTCCACGAGATAATTACGGGAAGCCCGCCATCTACTCTTAGCAAAGCGACCTCGAAGAGGGAAGAGGAGAATGAGCGGGCTGACTATAAGTAAAAATTAACTAGAAACCCAATGGTATTTCTTTTGAATTAATCAGCTCTGTACAATTAATTGAAACATCGAACAAAAATCATTGAAATTAAATATAAGGAAGTAAAATTAGAACTCATGTGGTTATTAATCATCTATATTCTTACACATAGGTTTATTCATATGGTCTAAAGATTTCTCAATCCTAGCCAAATCATCTGATTTTTTTGCTTTAATCTCGACAATCGATATTTTGCATAAATCAGCTAGGGTAGAAAAGGTGTCTGGAATGATTGATGAGTTTATGAACGAATTTCTTGCGAGGAGAGTCAGTAATTTCGTTTATCGTGAATTTAAGAGGCGTATTTCAGATAGGTTGTATACAATTTTTCCAAGAGGAATTAGGACAATTATTTATCTTGTTTTCGGTCTTATCTTTCAATTTTTATAAATACAATCCTCAATTTTTTCAAGCATCCTATACAGATCCTTGTTTCTTTTTTCTCCTTGTTAGAATCTCTTCATGAATATATTATGTTACTTAAATATTCATCTAGCGATGTTCCCATTTTTCTTCCTTTTGGGAAGACTGTCCGGAGGCCTTGATTATCTATTAAATACAATAAGTTCATAATTAATGAGTGTAAATGTCTACGCGATTTTGTTGTCTTAAGGAAATCGTATTCGGATGCTCCACCATGAGCGATTCTTGACCTGGTGTCATACAATTTTTTCAATTCAGTGGATAGTTCCAGTCTTCGCTTTAGATCTCCACCTAGTAAAATAGCTCCTTTCTCTGAAAACTTCCAGCGTAGAACATCTCTATCATCATCACCCAAGATCAGGTTTTCGATTGCTGCTACGTAAAAGAAAACTTTCTGATAATCTGGGGAAAAATTATCCCCAATTCTGAAGAAATGGAGCGCGTTTTTAATACGTTTTTCTAGATCTGAGGATGGTTTTACACATATCTCGTTCAGTCGGTCAATCAACGGCTGATCACGAGCCTCGTAGGGGCATGTACTGACTTTCAAAGTGCCTGCCAAGAATGCTTTATTCTGCGTTTGAGTTAATCCAATCGCATATTGTGGTGAACAAATACTAGTCGTATGAACGGTAATTCTGAGTATGTCTAGAGATTCTTCTGCAAATTCGAATGCATTATGAAATCGTATAATGGAACTAATGGCGTACGTAATTATTTTCAACCAATATCCAATACGTGGATCAGCTGGAATTACTATTTTTTTGATCATGTCTTTATATGCTTGCTCTCGGTTAGGATCAAAGTTTGTTATTTCACCTTTTGCTAGGTCTTCAGCGAAGCTATTAACTTGTCGTGGTAATGAATCAAAAGTGAGTAGCATCCCATGACCTAATTGATAATTGTCAGGAAAATCTACTAATTCTGGTATTTGAAAATAATACTCCGTTTTTCGGATCTTTAAAAAATTTTCAATAGACTTTTCGAATTCATCCTGCGTTATAGACGAAAGGTTATTTCCAAGTTTAACAGAGAGTATAAAGTCCAATTCTAAGGAATCAAGAATATCATTCAATTTGAGATGTACTACTTGATCAACTATTCTCTGCACTTCAGATTTGTACCTTTGGAGGTCATCCTTGAATTTGAACAATTCAAAACATTGTTGCTTTAATCTCTCGAGTCGTTTTATATCACTCAAAAACATTCACCATCTACCAGATATTAGTATAAGAAAAAAATTAAGGTATCCACTCTTTATAAGAGAATAAAAAAATCATAACCTAAACTGTTAACTGAAAACCACAGGTTGCTAGTTAGTTACGAGATTTCTTTATATTCCAAATTAGAGAGATATGTGAACGAGCTATAAAGTTGATCTGTTATGCCCTTTGATTGGGATGAAATACAACGTGAATGGTTATATGGACTACCAGTTACCTGTTCTCAAGAAACAATAATCAAAGCTTTTAAAAAAGTCGAAGAAAGATTCGGTGAAACGTTTTTTCGTAATTATCGATGGATCCGTGGTACATATATCATCACCCTAATCTTAGATTTATCCAGGATCCTCGAGGAAGTTGAAAGAGGACATTGTGAACTGCCTCAATATGGAGAAGTAATCAGAAATATAAAAGCAAACAATATTCACTTAGTAGATACAGTAACAAGACTTGCTGCCTTCTATTTAAGACACGACCTTCCCGTGGAGTTTGAACCTGAAATAGTCATACGTAGAAAAGTTAAAAGACCAGACTTTAGAGTCGAGTTCAGTCAAAAATGGATATATATAGAGGAATCCAAGTTTGATGTTTCCAAACATCAAGAACTACTAACATTTTCGATGGAAGAAATTTCGAGTGTTTTGGACAAGGTGGAGGCAAATGTAAATATCAAAGTCTCTTTGTTAAAGGACAACATAAGCCGCTATGATATTAATAGGATCACTGGAAAAATAGCAAGCCTTTCAAGTATGGACCAACCGCAAACATCAAAGATTGAGGGCTTGGCACAAATTCTCACACATCAAAAGGGAGAAAATATGCCAAGCTTTGAAGAAATCCTACCGGCTCTCTGCGTATCCAGTCTAGTGGTTGGCGGTGGATACGAACGTCACCTCGACGTAGAAGTACCCTTCACGGATATACGAATTCAAAAAATCATGAAAGAAAGCAAACATTTGTCCAAAAAAGAAGAAAACATGATTATTCTTGATATTTCTATTCCAGGAAACTTGAAGAGATGGTCAGAATCAGTCAGGAGGTTGATGAACCAAAATCAACATCGCGTTATTGGTGCTATTCTATTAGTTGAGAAGCACCAGTATATCAAATCCTTAGAGGTCCATGTTGACTTAGTTGAGCATCCCAATCACCTAAAACCTTTACCAAAAGAATTCATTCAGCTAACAAATGATTTCTATGATCGAACTCTGAAGTATAATTATCGTCCTTAGAACAAAGAATTTTGTTCTCGGACCTACTTTTTAAAAGATACTGATTTTCTTAATTTAATGTTTAACACCTAATGTTGTGTACGACCCGGTTCGTTACCTTTACTAAGATTTCTTATGTATGAATAAACCTTTCAGATTCTCGTTCGTCTCAAAGAGGAGAATGAGCGGGCTGACAAGACTGGGGAAAGGCTATTAATGGAAAACAGGTTGTCGGCTAATTATTTTTAACTGCCTTGGTGCTTAGATCAAGAGAGAAGAGTAATTGGTCAGGAAATAATGTTTTATGGCTTTGTTAAGATCTGATTCAACTTTTCAACAATTCTTTTTTTACTATTCGACTTAAATTCTTTTGAGAGTACCCACTCGCCTCGTGTGAGTAAGTTTTCATGCTTTTTGAGAATTTGCTTTCCCCTTCTTATTCTTTCATAGGGTTGTATTTTTACAGGATCTTGCCATCTTGCTTCTTCAAGCTCGCAAATATAGAGAAAGTCATTACCGGTTTAATTAAGTTCGTAACGAGGATAAAATTGGAAATGAAGATGTGACTCTTCATTTTCACATTGAGTTTGAACGTATACCTTCTCTACCTTTCTACCTTCCTCGTCTTTCAAGCATTTTTTGAGCTTGTTGGAAATTTCAATGATCCCTTTAAAAATAGACGTGAACCATTCTTCATTATTCAGCAATTCAGGATCTGCTATATCAGTTATGTGTCTTTGATCTTCTTCTCGTCTTTTAACAACCATTAATATTTGACCAAAAGAGCCGATTTCTTCAGGTACCACCAAATACCAATATCCTTTATCATCTTCTACTTTAAGTTTTCTCATCCCAAAACTCTCTGGTCTGCAGAAGATACAGGTCTCCACCTTCTTCTCCTTCCTTTGATATAATTAGAATAGTATAGTTTTGGATAATTTATTCAATTTACCCATTTTATCTGGCTTAAATTTTTTTCTTTCAATTG
>JAEOTF010000078.1 GCA_016840025.1 Candidatus Hodarchaeota archaeon | reverse complement strand
GCCTGTTCATCTTGATTATAGTCCTTTAATAATCTAAATTCCTCTACTTTTACTTTTTGAGATGTGTTACAGTGATAACAAGTAATTTTGGCATCTAATAGCTCAGAAACCGATTTTTGACCCTTTTTCTTTCTAATGATGTTTTGTTCTTGTAAAAGAAGCGGCTTTTGGCAAGAACTACAGAAATAGAATCTTCCCTGTCTCCTTGCTCTTTTCCAGTCTCTAAACATCTTTTCCACATGTTTACTGATATTTATTGAAAATATTCAGTCTATTGAAAGTCTTTTGAATTGATTTTTTATTAGAGCAAAAAAGTTTGTAGATTCGAATACAAAATTCTATTATTACTAATTTATCAAAGAAAGTGCAAGAAAACCATCTCTTTTAAGGGATGGATGAATTGCTCTTGTTAAATACAAGATTTCTTGATCTCAGGAGTTAGTCCCTTCACATAAGCCAAATGGAAACGAAAAAACCTGTAAAACGTAAAATTAGATAGGCAACAACAACAAGCAATTTCCTCAACTTCTACAACTTGGTTTTCCAGAGATCAAACCAGATCAGCATAATCTACTTAATCACAACATTGTGAACTTATATCTAGAGAAGTTATTTGCAGATAAAGTTCCATCCAAGAAGGTTTTAAAGAAAACAAAAGCTCTTGCTTTTCCTTTATTTTCATATACCGAAATTCATGGAGTCATCAAGGAAAAAATAAGCGATTATATCAGTCACGAACATCTCGACTTAGCTACTTTCGCAGTTATGATCACGCACTTGAAAATTATCGGTACACCACAGCTCCCACCTGAAGATGCAGAGATCGCCCAGCAATATCAACAGAAAAGCTTTGAATTGGAAAAAACCTTTGGATTCTGATATCCTTTAAAGGAAATAATCACCTTGTGCCGTTAGTTTGACTTGACCACCAACAATCATTTCTGAAATGTCATTCCCTTCGTATAAACACCGCGTCACCAATCTACTCGGGCGCTGCATCTCATATCCTTGTTCAAGTATAATTTCTGTCCCTTTCGTATGATTATAAAGAATAAGATTTTTCTCTAAATATGCACCTAATGGTCCTGCAGCGCTCCCGGTTGCAGGATCCTCGAATACTCCTGCTGAAGGGGCAAACATTCGTGCATGTGCATGAGAATCGCTATAAATCGTTTCTGGGGTGACTAATAATAAGTCCTGAGACAAGGTGTTCTTTAAAGTGTCCAATAATAGTGTTGTATTCAGGTTAATACTTTGAATTGCATTTAGAGATGTAAGCGGAATGATAAGGAATGGGTGTCCTGTTGACACATATTGCATTGGCCAATTATCTACTATAGAATTAGAAGAGATCCCTAATATTTCTGCAATTACAGTTTTATCCGTAAATTCCCTTAGGAATTCAGGCTTGGACTGATACATTTGAATATAATTCTTTTCACGAAATTCAACAGCAGTAGGTCCGATCCCAAGCTCCAAATAGGTTTTAGACACTTCAGGTTCGACAATGCTTTGTTTTTTTAATACAAAAGCCGTTCCTAGGGTAGGATGCCCAGCAAACGGTATCTCATGTTCTGGTGTGAAAATCCGAACCTTACGAATACATTTTTCCGCTGCTGGTGGGAGAACAAATGTTGTTTCTGAGAAATTGATTTCACGAGTTATACCTTGCATTTCTTCCGTAGTCAAATCATCCTCCGCAAGATTCCAGAAAGTTGCTAGTTGATTTCCGGAGAAGGAGAAACGGTCATCTACAAAAACACTGGTTTGTATATAAGGAAACTGTCGCAATATCATACCTCAATCATATCAGAATAATCGTGGGATCCATTTTGATACATTCTTTTTATATTTACTGTATTCTTGTCCAAACTCTATCTCAAGTATTTTTTCTTCATAACTTGCTAGATAATTGTAGAAAATGAAAATACCGAGGAATATCCCAAAAGAAGCAAGAGAAAGTGTTGAAAGAAATATTCCTAAATAGAATAAAAGAGCAGCTAAATACATTGGATGACGTATATATGAGAAAATATCCGATGTTACAAGTTCAGAGGAAATACCTTCTTCACTAAAAACAAGTTTGAACCCACTTTTTGCTAGATAGAACGCAAAACCGATAAAAATTGGAGTAATTATCATTCTAACGAATAAAGGTACATAATCTCCTAAAAAAATGGAAAATTTCAGGATGAAGGAATCAATAAGCCATACTATCATAAAAATACCTAATAAAATCAGCTGGGCAGTATCAAATAATGGATGCCAACTTAGCCCTTCTTTTTGTTCAGGATCAATTCCTTTAGTAACGTTTTCTCTTTCTTCTACTGTCATTTTAACCACATTGTTATAGAATCAAATCAAATGAAAACACATTACTTGTATCTCAAATCCTCAAGTCATTCTTAAAATCTCTGCTGCAGTGAATTTCGTTATTCCACGGGATGAAAAATAAGCACAAACTATCGCTAATAAACTAGCTAATACTAAAGTCCCTAGAAGTAGTGTTCCAGGCATAACCACAATAAAAGGGACTTCCTGACTAATAACTTGATTTAGGAATACATAATGAGCTAAAGAAAACCCTACAGCTGCGCCAAGTAGACTTGAGAAACGATTTTTTTTAAGATCCTTCTTATTAATTGACAAATACAACCTCAAACAATAAGTTCAAGGGAAGCAAACGATTAGGACGATTTGAGATAAGCCATAGTTTCTTGTGAACTACGAAGTAATGCTAATAATTGTCTTAGAATATTAGCTGTGGCACCCCAGATTATCTCTTCCTCCAAGGGATTGGAAGAAGATGTGCCTAACCAATGAAAAAAATGGACTGGGAATTCTTTTTCTCCGTGAATGTAAGTTTTTATTTCCCAATACTCTTCTTTCAATAATTCTACCAGAGGAACGTGGATTACTTTAGCCACCTCTTTATTTGGAGTCCATTGAGGACAATCTCTCCTGTATCCTACAAAAGAAGCCACAAGGAAGTTAGAAATAGTTCGAAAGTCGTTCAATCTTCCAAGGATTTTAAAAGGAGACACCCCAAGCTCTTCCCTTGTTTCTCGTAATGCTGTTTCCTCAAGGGTTTCGTTCTCTTCATGCACTCCACCTGGGAACGATATTTCCCCTTTATGGTGCTGAACACTTTCCGAACGTTTAGTAAAGACAATTACAGGACCAGTCCCATTATTAAACTCGCAAATCGGTATAAGAACTGCTGCTTTTTGTAGGTTAAGATCTGAAAGAATTTTTGGCTGATATATGGAGATGATTGACTCCAGAGATTCACTGAACACCATTTGCACCATAAAAAACAAGCAAGTGAGTCATTTATAATATCAAGTTCTAATCTATCCTAATGGTTTTATAATCTTTAGGACTATTATTAACTATTAATAGCCAAAAATATGAAGGAATGTATGGTTAGATGCTTTTACTGCCCTTTATACTTTTAAAATTCACTAACTCTATGATATCCCCTTTCATCTGCATAGCATAAATGTTTTTCTTAGTTAAGTAATTAATTAGATCTTCTCGAATATGTAAAGAGGAAAAGACAGGGACTAATTTTTTACCTGAGAGATGAGGATAAAAATCAAAAAATATATCAGAATCAAGGAATTTAGAAAATTGGTCGATAGCTTCTATACTTGGAGATGTTTTTGTTTCATTTAAAATTACAGTTTTATCAAATACTAGAATAATATCAAATTCTCGTCCTTTGGTCCGATCTTTATTGCGCTTGTAAGTTCGCACTAATAATTCATCTATTTCTGTACATCCAAAATACTGTTTGGCCATTGTGGGGATATTGGGTGCAATGATATCTTCTATTATTGTCCCCATTTTATTCGCTAAATCACCCCACTTCTTATTCATAACTTGTTTGGATTCTTTCATTTCATCCTTGAATTCTTTCATTTCATCCTTGAATTCTTTCATTTCATCAATAAATTGGGTTAATGACATTTCTGTTTGACGTTGAGCATAAATTAGGTCCTTCATCATTTTTTCCAATTCACTGACCCGTGGCTCAAGTTCTGGTATTTCTTCAGCTTGGTTTGATTCAGTCATTCTTTTTCACTGCAATAGTATATAATCAATTTTTATTGTGATTCTTATATTATAAATGAATCTAAAAAATAATCCAAAGTAGTTTTATTGTATTAAATTCACTATGAAAACTGCAAGGAAGAATTTTTAAGAATTTGAATCATTCAATCTTCTAAAGATTTAAAAGGAAAAGCCCCTAACTCTTCCCTTGTCTCCCCCAATGCTGTTTCTTTAGTTGATCGTCTCTAGTAATTCTCTGAACACCATTAGCACCGATTTCTCAATCTTATTTCTTCCACCCTGGTCCCCTTACAACTCGTCCAGGCGTTGCATTTGTGTGTTCACCATCTTTTAATACTTGAACTCCATTAACAAACACATGTATCATTCCTGTCGCTAATTGGTGGGGATCCTCATACGTTGCATGATCTTGGATATTATCTGGATCGAAAATGATGATGTCTGCATAATAGCCTTCCTTTAGTGCTCCTCTTTCCTTGATTCTGAGATTGGTTGCTGGAAGGGATGTTAGTTTACGAATAGCTTCCTCTAAGGGCATTAATTTTTCATCCCTCACATATTGTCCTAACAGTTTTGCAAAATTCCCATAAGTTCTTGGATGAGAGCCTGATTTCAAAAAAACTCCTTCTGGAGCTACTGACCCCGCATCGGATCCAAATGACATGTACGGGAGCTGAATTTTCTTTCTCACGTTTTCTTCGGACATGATAAAATAGATTGTTCCTATTCTACTATCATCTTCAATAAGTAAATCCAGCGCAGCTTCAGGAGGAGATTTTCCGCGTTCCCTAGCTACCTGTGCTAATGTTTTTCCTATTAATGGTTTAAGTACATCGGATTTAAAGGATACCAGTAACATGTTGTCCGGTCCTGCTTCTTGGTAGAGGTTCTCCCACTTATCTGTAGGGGTCACCATTTCATTATGAATTTTTTTTCTTAATTCAGGATCTTTTAGTCGTTTAATCATTGCTTCTTGTCCTCCCTCATGCACCCATGGCGGTAATGCTGCATCTAACCCCGTTCCACCAG
>JAEOTF010000077.1 GCA_016840025.1 Candidatus Hodarchaeota archaeon | reverse complement strand
ATTCGCAATCTTGTCTATTCAATACGACCTGAAGACCATCAAAAAGTATGGAACTGCCTAGTAAGTCTCAATAAAGCCTTTGAAATCAATCCAAGTTCTTGGCTTATTAAATCTACTTTATCCAAGTTAAACCTAGAAGTACCTCTGAAAGAAATTTTAGCAGAGCTAATAAAAGAAAAACTTTTAGTAGAAGAAAAGAATGAAACATTGGGAGACAGTTATTCTTTCTCACACAATGTCTATTATGATATTATACGAGAAGAATTCGATGAAGATTTTATATTAGATTTAATTGGAGACATTGAAGAAGAATTGGAGAAAAATCTGAATAAAGCTCAGAAAATTAAAAATCCGAAAAAATTAGAGTTATATCTCAAACTCATCTTTCAACGCTTTTATTTCCTTTCAACAAATCCGTACGGATCACCAGACGAATACATTGATGATGTTCTAGAGTATCTTAATAAACTGGAAAACCAGGCTCCGATAATACCGTATCTTGAACTTATGGTGTATGATTTTTATGCACGTGAAAGTTTAGAATCAATTGCAAAACTCTATTTCTATCTTGGAGATTATTATACTAAAATAAACAAATTACATGATGCTACTGACTTTTACAACATTGGATGCCATATAATGGAAAGTCAGAATGAAGACACTACCGAATATCGTATTAAAAATGGTAATCTTTACGATAAAATTATCCCAGAGCTTGACATAAAGGAGTTTAAAACCCAAACAACAGTAGAATTAGCAGCATGGCAATGGCAGGCTTCTAAACAATATGATAAAGGAATTCAAATCCGTAAACTACTTGTGGATACATATCTAGAGAGTAATAAGATTTGGGCTGGAGCGGAGTATCAATGGTGTGCAGAAATTTCGGAGTTAAATGGACAGTTAGAACAATCTATCCAGTATTATAATGAAGCAATGAAATTATTAGAATCCGAGGAAGCTCATATCTTTAATATCAAGACTTATTTATCTAAAATAGCAACTCTTCTCGAAAAATTAAATCGTATTGATGAGAAAAAGGAAATAGATGCGAAGATTATTGAGTTGGAAGAAAAAATTCACTCTTTAAGCAAACCAGAAGGGAAAAAGATCTATATCTTAAGCGGAGTAGGGGATATGTTCGTAGCTAATCAGATTCATTATAAAATTCTACAAGAGATTCCAGCAGAAGTTACGGTCAGTGCAGATCCCCCCTCTGAGGAGTTTAAAGTTATTATCTGCTTTGGTAATCCTCTTCAACCCCATGTAGGTCATTTGATGTATAAATACATGGAACAAGATATGATAATTAAAGCTCTTTCATCTTCAGGCTATTGGATAAAAAAACCGACCCGTGAAGGTGACCCTTTAATCATTGCGATCGGTGGTTATACTATGTTTGATACACGGCGGGAAGCAGAAAATTTCATCAAAAACGAGAACTTTCCAAATTTGATTAAACTACTATGACATTTTTTCATTAACTAATCTAGAAAGAAACGGGATGAGAAAAATGAATAGTAAAGAAGATATTCCATCTGAAGAAATGAAAATCCTCGAAGAACTGGAACAAGTTATCGGGAACACCCTTCAAATTGTAAATGAAATTAATGTAGATACTGTAGGAATCAAGATAGAAAACAATAGCATTATTGGATTAGGCTTGTTCAACTGCAATTTAACAGCTCTTCCCGATTCCATTAGTAATCTACAAGCA
This sequence comes from Candidatus Hodarchaeota archaeon, assembly GCA_016840025.1. The sequence continues at coordinate 19,333 of JAEOTF010000077.1, read as the reverse complement.
ATTAAAACTCTTAATCTGACATATAATCAATTTACAACATTTCCTGAGTCCTTAACTAACTTACACTCACTTCAAGAATTAGAAATGAGCCTTAATCAGTTAACAACTCTCCCCGATTCCATAGGTAATTTGAAAGATCTCCAAAAACTTAATTTGTTAGAAAACCAGTTAACAACTCTCCCTGAATCCATTGGAAAATTGAGTTCCCTCCAAATACTCAACTTAGCAGAAAATCAACTAACAGCTTTGCCCACCACTTTTGGAGACCTCCACTCACTTCAAGAATTACATTTAAATCAAAACAAACTAAGTAGTATTCCAGAATCCTTTGGAAACCTCCACGCACTTCAAGAATTACGTATAAACCATAATCAGTTAAAGTCTCTCCCTTGGACAGTCTGGCAGTTGAAAAATCTAAAAGCCAATTTAGTTCATCTTGAGAAAAATGCGTGGAAAGGAGAATGGATAGAATTAGCGGAAAGAGATCTTTCATCAATCTTAGAATATTGTCGAAAGAATGCCTCGATTAGTATTTTTATGAGCCATGCTGTAGTTAATTTTGAAGAATTTCGTATTAAGGAGATTTCTAAACATTTAGAAGCGCAAGATGAGATCTATCGAGCTTATTATTGCGAACAGGATTTAAAGGGTAACATTGACGATTTTATGAACGATTATGTACCAAAATGCCAATTATTATTATTTTTTGCATCAAATAAGTCGGTCTATGACTCTGTCGATTGTGCTCATGAACTGGAACTTGCACGTAAACACAATATCCAAATTGTCCCATTAAAGGGAAAAGACGTGGACTGGGGAGCTTTAAGCACAGTTAATTTAAGTAGAGAACTCGGATTTGAATTCAATGAGGAAAATTTTGAAGAATTTTGTAAAGAAATGTATGATTATATTTTACAGTTTAAACGCGATGTAAATCTATTTGAACCAGAAGAAGCTCAAATCGATAGGCAAAAATTACGCGTGAGAGATATCCTCAATAATTATATTAGCTCAGAAGAGTTTGAAGAAAATATAAAAGAAAATGCAGAACAATATGCAATAATTTTTCAGAAAATAAGTAATAATCAGATCTCTGTAATAGAATACATACAAGAATTAACTAAGATCCTTTCTAAAAGCGAGTAAAGATATTAATAAAATATTTTATAGCCCTATCTTCGCTTCTTTTTCAAAAAAAGAGAAGAATGGAGAGATGAAAAGCGAAAAGGCTATTTTTACTTATCTTTTCGTCTCTTCCACTGACCTATCCCAAGCGCAGCCCACGGTCCTACAAAAATCAATGCAAACAGCCCGAAGGTCGCAAGGGTACTAGGATCAAGTTCATCTATTGGTGGGGTATAATCAACAGCGGGAGGATCAATATAGATCATAAAAGTCTCGTTGTTAGGTAAGTAGCCAGCTTTTGAAGCATTGACTTCAAGGGTGAACTGGTTGGGGATGTAACTAAGCGTTAGATTATATTGACCATTAGAAGCTGTATTGCCTTCCCATTCCAAAGTACTGTTAGAAATCTCCAAGAAAACATCAGGTAATGCGTTGCATACGTCATCTTCAACCCTAAAAGTCACATTAATGGTCTGGTTATTTGCGACGAGATGTTGAATTCCTAGATGTAGATATGGAAAAGAAATAGAAAAGATCTGGATACGGTGATTTGAACTATCTACAATATAAGCGTAGTTTGAAGCATTGATAGCAATACCATAAGGATCAGTGAACTGCCCGTCATTAGAGCCTACACTACCCCAATCTAGAACATAAGTGCCCGTGTCACTAAAGCACTGTATACGATCATTCCCATATTCTGCAATATATACATATTCTGTTCCATCAACAGCAATTCCCCAATTTCCATTAAATTCTCCAGGATCAGAACCTGAAGTACCCCAAGATCGAACAGATGTTCCGGTACACGTATATACCCTAACACGGCTACCTTGATAATCAGATAGATAGACATATCCCTTAGCATCAACAGCAATTCCATGACCTCTACCGCTACTCCATTTCTGGACAAACGTTCCATCTGGAGAAAAGACCTGTACCCTGTTATTTTCAAAATCTCCAACATAAATATAGTCTGAACCATTGATGGCAAGGTCATAACAAACCTTAAACTGTCCATCCCCATCGCCATAAGAACCCCATTTGTGAACAAAGGTTCCACTAGGGGTAAAGACTTGCACCCGATTATTCCAAGTGTCCATCACATAGACGTAACCGGATGAATTGACGGCAATCCCGTAAGGTTGCTGAAATTGTCCATCTCCAGAGCCAGAGGAACCCCACTTTTGAATAAAAATTCCATTAGGAGTAAAGACTTGCACTCTTGCAATCCCCATCTCTACAACGTACACATAACCTGTACTATTGACTGCAATACCCGTTGGGGTATTAAATTCCCCATCTCCTGACCCTAGTTGCCCCCATTTATCCACAAATGTTATTCTAGAATCTTCGGTGGGAGTACGTGCATTATATAATGAAGTTAGAGCAGGATTAACAGATTTTTTTGGAATTTCTGTTAATACATTATTTTCTGTTCCTACTTGGTCTAGAATGATGTTTGCAGGGAGAATTACTAGAAGAATCCCATATAGAACTATTTTTCTATAGCTATTAAGTGTTAAGTTTTGCATTTCAACCCCATGCCTTTGTAGATTCACTTTGAAATCCTAAGTGAAATAAACACCTTTCCTTATACTGAAATATAAATTTGTTTACCTCACAGTATAGAATACCTGAATAAATTTAAACAAAGTAGGAAAAATATAATTCTTAACTTCTTAGAAGTTGGAAAGCTGTTTAATCTAACTCCTGCTTCTTATTAGATTTTATTATGTATCTAATACTCTTTTAAACTATAAGATCCATAATTACTCTATCGCGCTCTAGTACCTCGTTAATGTTGTTCGATGATTCGTAAGCACAAAAACTATATCTCCCATGCAAACAACTGTGAATATCGATAATGAGGATTCTTTCAGCGTAGTTTCCTTCACAATGTCTATTCACATAATTCATTTGAAAAAGAAACAAATGAGGAATAAACTCATGAACAAAATTAATTCTAACCTATTATTAGTATTTTTAATCCTTATTCTAGTTTCATATAGCATTCATCCTCAGGATCTCTATGATAACTTGAAGGCACAGCCATTAAATAGCACTGGAGATGCTTATTCAGGTAGTGGTAACTGGATTATTACTGTAGCAACAGAAGTTTGGGACGAAGTCATCACATTAACTGGGAATTTGACAATTCAGAATGGAGCTAGCTTGACACTCCGTAATGTAACCCTAAAAATTGATTCTCCACTAGATAAGCACTATCATATAGAGGTACAAAATGGTGGATCCCTCACTCTTGAAGGAAACTCTTCGGTGACAGCTGTCGATCCCGCCCAACCCTGGTACCTTGTAGCAAACTTTGGTAGTACGATTCTTCTGAATGATAGTACCTTCAGTTATGCAGGTTGGGAGTGGGGTAACAATGGAGATCATACTGGACTGTGGATTAATACTGACGACGCCCGTGTGTTAAACTGCACTATTCTAGACAATTACTACGGAATTTTAATCTACTCAGCACAAAGGTGCTTGGTTGCAAATAACAGCGTTATACGTAGTTCTAACGTTGGAATTGCCTTATCTACTTTGACCAACAGCACAGTGATAATGAACAAGGTAACTGATAACGGTATACACGGAATCCACTTGGATCATGCTCATAATAGTAATGCTTCAGGTAATAAGGTAACAAACTCTTCTCAGTATGGTATCTACCTAGAATATTCAAAAAATGGAACTATTATGGACAATACTGTTGTAGAGAGCTTCTGGTCGGGAATCTCATCATCATTTTCTGGTAATGCCACAATAAGTGGTAATACTGTTGTAAAAGCTGCCCATTATGGAGTTCGTCAATATTTTTCAGAAAATAGTGACTGTATGGATAACTCAATTACACACACTGAACTTGAGGGATTACATATACAGGCTTCTCCAAATTGTTCAGTCAGTGGTAATACTATTAAATACCCTATTAGTCAAGGAATTCGTATATGGGATTCTAGGAACTCTACTTGTACAGATAATACAATTGCGCACACCGGATCCCAGGGATTACTTATACAGGCTTCTCCAAATTGTACAGTCAGTTCCAACAATATTACTAACAGCACTAACTCCGCAATCGAAATGATCTACTCTGACAATATCACTTTATCAGATAACATTGCTACCAATAGCTCTAGTAACGGAATTTTCGTTGTTTACTCTGCTAATAGCCTAATAACCACTAATACTCTTGTTAATAACTCAGGAAACGGGATAGTGATGACCAGTACAATTAACTGCACTATCACAGGAAATATCTTCAAAAATAGTAAGTTAAGAGAAATTGATCTGTCTAGTTCATCAGGATATAACGTGATCTATGCTAATGATTTCTTCCTGAAGCAAATTACCCAAGTGGTAGATAATAATGGTAACAATAAATTTTACCATAATAGTATAGGTAATCATTGGGCGAGTGCTTATACAGGTCAGGATGCTAATGGTGATACTTTTGGAGATACACCGTTTGTGTTCTCTAGCAATCAAGATCCCTTCCCGCTAATGTTTCCTGCTGCACGGTATCCCACAGGAGGTCATTCCATTATCATTGGTGATTGGACTGTAGTAGGCATTGAAATACGTGAAAATGAGATCATTACGCTTACGGGCAATTTGCACATTCAAAGCAGCGGTAATTTGACATTCCACAATGTAATCTTGCTTTTAAACTGCAGTAGTGATGGGCAATATCATATCGATGTAGCAAGTGGGGGTGCACTACAAATTGATGGGTTTTCTGTAGTAGCAGCCCTTAATGCATCTCATGCGTGGTATCTGCAAGCTAATGTTTTTAGTTCTGTTTTATTGAAGAACAGTACATTCAGTCATGCCGGTTGGGAGTGGGGGAACCAAGGCGATCATACTGGGCTGTGGATCAACACCGATGATGTCCAGGTGTTGAACTGCACCATTCAAGGTAATTACTTCGGACTCTGCATTATTTCAGCGGATAATCCCATCCTTGTCAACAATGTAATCATGACCTCAGATTATGGAATTTACACGTCACAATCATCCAATTGCACCGTATACGGGAATTATGTCATAGATTGCAATAATGGAATTGTCTTTGACTCTAATTCTGACAACAGTAGCATTATAAATAATGACCTGGTAAATTGTACATCTTCCAGTATCTATTTGCAAAATTCAGCTAATATTACCGTTACGAGTAACGTAGTCACTAAGACTTACAATGGAATTTATATTGACAGATCCAACAATTGTACTGTAAACGAAAATACCCTCACAAACATTACGGGTAAAGGAATCTTCCTGAATGAGGCACATAACAACAATATGAGCTATAATTCTCTTACAGATGCCAGATCTGGAATTCACCTCAGCGATTCTAGTAGTAATAACACATTATACCATAATATCATTACACAGAGCTCTGAAAATGGGATTGACTTAGATTTAACCAGTAATAACACAATCACATATAATACTATTATGAATTCCTCAGGTTATGGAATTTCAATTGGTTTTTCTTCCAATTGCACAGTTTCTGATAACAACATTGTGTATAGTTCGAATTCCGGAATTCTTCTGTATCAATCTGATAACATTACCCTAATCCACAACCTTGTGGCGAATAGTGGAATCAATGGACTTGGAATATATTATTCTGCTAACTGTACAGTGAACTACAACACGATTATATCGAACTCGCAAAAAGGAATAGAATTAAGTTCAACAACGGAAGAAAGTATACTGTGGAACAATATTATAGGAAATAATGGAGAACAAAACGCTTATGATGGGAATGGTACCAATCGATGGGATAATGGTTCCCACGGTAACTGGTGGGATAGTTATACAGGTGTAGATCTCAATCCTGTTGATGGTATCGGTGATACCCCCTATCTAATCCCGGGGGATTTGGTGAATGACAGTTATCCATTAATGAAGGCTGTAGATGATTTCGCTCCAATTATTGACCACCCAGCAAATATGACTTATGAAGCAGGAATGACTGATAATGTGATTATATGGCACCCTTATGATCCCTTCCCTGATACATATGTGCTCTATCGTGATGAAACACCTTTGAATTGGACTGATTGGAAAGGTGGAGACATTTCCGACACCATTGATGGGTTAGATCCAGATATATACAATTTCACCTTATTTGTTAATGACACATCAGGGAATTGGGTTTCCGATACAATTTGGGTTATTGTAGCTCCTGACCTTATACCTCCCAATCTGAGTATTATCAGCCCGGTTAATCAAACAATTTATACTACATCAAATATCACTATTGCTTTCCTAAGTGACGCGTCACATAACTGGTACTATATTCAAGGTATTGATTTATCAAATCAGAGCTGGACAGGGCCAGTTAATCGAACCTTCACCAATGGTATATTTATTCTGCATGCCTATGGTAATGATTCTGCGGGGAATGAAGTTTATGTCTCAGTTAGCTTTTCAGTACAAATTGCTGTCATCATTACTACAAGTGAATCATCAACGACAAGTGAATCATCAACGACAAGTGAATCATCAACGACAAGTGAATCATCAACGACAAGTGAATCATCAACGACAAGTGAATCATCAATGACGAGTGAACCATCTGATGGGATTGATCCGCTTGTGTTTGGAGTAATCCTCATCATTGTCGGCTTGAGCGTAGTTGGTCTCGTAATGCTAATCCGTCGTCGAAAAAAGGCTACCAAAAAAAGTAATGCGGATCTATGACTGTTAAATAATGCTTTGAAACAAATGAGGATGGAGTTGAATCTGCCTTAGGTAGTTGTCCCAAAGACTTTCCATAAAAGCTCCTTTCGCCGCTCAATTATGTAAGCTGCTAGTTTCTCTATCAAAGCTTTTTCATCTGTTGTTATAACTTCATCTAATCTAGCAATATAATAGACTTTACTAAGAATTGTCTCTTTTAATTCTTCTAAATGCCTCTCTTCTTCTTTATCAATTACATGATCCTCTAAAGCTTGAATGAGTGCATCGTGGTAAGTTGCTAAGTCGATTGCCACAGAGTCAATCAGTGCTTCTTCATCCTTTGTAACTTTACCATCTCTCTTGGCTTCAAGCATTAGCTCACGAAGAACATTCGTCATATTTAGCTTTAAATCTCTTTCAATGTGTTTTAGATCTGTATCGATTTTAAATTGAGCCTGATCTTTATCGAAGGAAATATGAGAAGGTTCGATCAGGTATGTCAAATTTTGAGTCCAACGGTTTTTCTGAAGATACTCAAGAAATTCCTTTCCACCAATCTGAAATACGGCTTCTTCTCCTTTAAGGAAAATATCTGTAAAAATTCCCAATTTCTGTCCTTTAGAGTCAATTACGGCCATTTTTCTCATTTTTGAGAATAAAAGCTCATTATCTGATAAAAAGCCCGGTTCCATCACATTCGCGAGATCACCTGCACCTTTAGTTAAAGTGACCGTGGATTCGGTCTTATCTTTAATTTCTTTCATAGTAAGAAAAGGATCAACATCTTTCCTTACACCCATATCTTCAAGCAATTCTTCTATTCTTGATCCATAGATGACAAACCCACGAATTTGGAACGTATCCAAATTAACAACAGCGTCCTTGATCCATCCGAGTTTCTTACCATCGGCATCTATGACAGTTTTTGTACTTAATGAAGACAGACTATCATCATTTGAACTCATAGAAACAACCTCAACTATTCTAGATTAAAATTCCGTACCTAACCTCTGAAATTTTACTTCACAAATAAATTTATTGACATTTGTTGCTAATTACATATTAGTTAATAATCTTTCCATGTTTATGCAATTAATTGGCTTTTAGAGTGCTGATAATTCAATCGGTTGTTAATTCTCAATAATTTTCCTCATTATCCACCATTATTTGCTTAATCAAGTAAATGGTTTTTAATTTCATTCATTTTTGAGGGTTTTGATTGCTTCTTCATAATTTGGATGTTTAAAGATATAAGAACCTGCTACTACCACATCAACACCCGCTTCTTTAGCCATTGCAATTGTATCCGCATTCACGCCTCCATCAATCTCAATCATATATTTATATTTACGAGGGTCTTGCATTCTAATGTTTTTTAGGTTTACCACCTTTTGGAGGGTTTCAGGGAGCAATTTTTGGCCACCGAAACCCGGTTCAACCGTCATGATTAATACCAGATCTAAATATGGAAGAAAATGCTCCAAAACATCAATGGTTGTTCCTGGTTTTAGTGAGATTCCCGCTTTTATCCCTGCTGTATGAAGTTTATCAATTATTCCTTTCAGGTCTCTCGTTCCTTCGTAATGAATGGTTATAGAATTGGTTCCCGCTTCAATAAAATCCTCAAGTAATTTTTCAGGAGTGTTAATCATTAAATGAACATCATAAAACATCTCTGGTGCAATGGGACGTAATTTTTTAATAACTGGTGGTCCAATTGTGATATTTGGGACAAATTGACCATCCATTATGTCAAGATGGATCCAATCCGCGCCTGCAGCTTGAACAGCTCGGATTTCTTCCCCTAATCGACTAAAATCTGCAGCAAGTAGTGAAGCAGCTACTATCATTCATCCATACACCATGTTCCATTGGCCTTAATTGGAGGGCAATAAAAATTCGTAAAAAACAATTCCATTTTACTGCATATTTTGATTAGAATCCTGACCTATTTTCCCTTATTATAGATGTATTCATTGTTCTATCTGATATCTATTCCAATAATTCATCATCATAAAAGTTTATTTCTGGAATATAGAATTAATTTTACGCCAAATCATTCTTATTATTCCTAAAAACAGATTTAATCTAGGTACAGAATTCATATAATTCTTATAATCATCTCTAAATTTTCTGATAAGGAGTTTATCTTCTTCTACTGTTGTGTAGTACAATAAGAATATACCTAGAATCCCACAGATTGCAATTATCCAATGTTGCTTTATAAGAATAAAAGAAAACATAAAACACATCCAACCTAAATGTTGGGGATGTCGAACGATTTCATATATTCCAGAGTCAACAAGGGCAGTAGTATGAAAGAAACTCTTTCCTTCCGGGATTTTACCTTTCTTAGTAAAATAAATGAAAGGCATAGGTACCAGAATTACTCCACTTAGTAGGAATATCAAACCAAGGTACCAAAGGATTTCAATTATTTCTTCATTGATGAAAAACTCACCCAACACAAATTCCAAAAATAAAAAGATAACCCAACTCCATCCAAGATAATATTTGATCGGTCTTTGATTAATATCATTTGAGGATTCATTATTTAATTCTCTATTTGACATCGGTTAATATAGTAGATTTGATAGACTTAAATCTTGTTATGATGGGGAGAGATGTGTTGTATGTAGAAACTCTTGAGATTTTCAAACGTCTTTGATGAGGAGAGTTACAACTAGCAGAACTAGAAAGAGTGAGCACGTTGTGTGAAAAAAAGAATGAATGAATTGTTATTTTTAATAATTCTGTACAAACTCAATTAATTTTCTTAAAATTAATATTTCACTTAAAATTGATATTTCACGGATCGTTTTCCAGAATTGTGTATAATCTTAGTTATAGGAGAAGAATTAAGTATCTAAGAAAGTTTTTTCACTATTTCTTGTACCCATGCTTCTGCTTTAGGTTTCTGTTTGTCAAAATTTCCTTTTCTAAACATGTATCCTTCAAAGATGACTTGGCTGATAGGTTCTTGGGGTAATTTCTCTAGAATTTGAGCCATATGATTCTCAGGTTTTTCAACTTCCTTACATACGACAAATGTAGCTAAAGGTTTGTCCTTGATTGAATTTTGGTTTTTTTCGAGGAACTCTAGTAAACCTGTCCGTATTCCCCCTGCATATACTGCTGATCCAATCAAAAACGCATCTTGGTCGAATGTTGTAAATTCTTTGTGCCTCGCTGCGTCAACAGTAATGCCAGCTTGATTGAACGCAGATTTAAGCCAATTTACAACTGTAACCGTTGCTTTCTTCCGTCTTGTCCCATAAATTATCCCAATCTTCATTTACTATTCATTCCCGTATTTATAAGTTTAACAACTATATTATAATTTCCCTTTCTAAAAAGATAACTTCATTGTAGAAATAGAAGGATTTTTTACCTTTTAACTGCTAGAAATATATTCTTTGTTCTACACAAAAATTTTTTTGAGCAAAATGTGTTTAGACCCAAAGTATGGTTTCAGATCATCAATACGTCATCGGTATGGATTTTGGTACAGATTCTGTCCGAACACTCATTGTTAACGCACAAACAGGGGAAGAAGTCGTATCTGAAGTTTATGATTTCCCTAGATGGAAGGAAGAAAAGTACTGTATTCCCGAAGCAAACCAGTTCCGCCATCACCCATTAGATTATATCGAAGGTTTAGAAAATACCATTATTGCTTGCTTAGAGAACGTACCTACTGATGTGAGGGAAAATATAAAGGGTATTAGTGTAGACACGACAGGTTCTACTCCTTGTCTTACTGATGACCAAGGGACTCCTCTTGCACTACTGCCTGAATTTCAAGAGAACCCAAACGGTATGTTTATTTTGTGGAAAGATCATACTGCTGTCAAAGAAGCAGCTGAAATAAATGAGGTGGCTAAAAAATGGGGTGGAGAGGATTTTACGAAATATGAAGGAGGAGTCTATTCAACAGAATGGTTCTGGGCTAAAGCACTTCATACACTAAGGAAAGATGAAGAAATTCGGAAAGCTGCTTTTTCAGTGGTTGAACTCTGTGATTGGATCCCTGCTTTGTTAACAGGGAATAAAGATGTGTTAACCATCAAAAGAAGTCGGTGTGCTGCGGGACACAAAGCTATGTGGCATGAGTTATGGGGTGGACTCCCGGATGAAGCATTTTTAATTGAAGTTGATCTTCTACTTAAAGGATTAAAAGCAAATCTTTACAAAACAACTTATACCGCTGATATTAAAGCAGGTATCATTTCAACAGAATGGGCAAAGAAACTAGGTCTTAATAAAGATGTAGTGATAGGTGTTGGCTCATTTGATGCCCATATGGGGGCAGTTGGTGCTGGAATAGAATCCTATACACTTGTAAAAATCATTGGTACCTCCACTTGCGATATACTCGTCGCTCCGCATGATGATCTTGAAGGAAAACTCATTAAAGGAATTTGTGGACAAGTAGATGGTTCTGTAATCCCAAATATGCTTGGTTTGGAAGCTGGTCAATCATCTTTTGGAGATGTCTACGCATGGTTTAAATCACTTTTATCTTGGTCTTCGGAGTCTATTTTGAAGGATAGTAGATTAGTTGATGAACAAACAAAAAAGGAAATTCTGGATGAAATTAACAGCAGAATAATTCTTAAACTTGAGGAAGAAGCCCAAAAAATCTCCGTTGATGAAACAAGTATACTTGCTTTGGATTGGTTGAATGGAAGACGGACTCCTGTTGCGAATCAATACCTTAAAGGTGCCATTACAAATTTAAACCTTGGTTCCAACGCGCCAAGTTTATATCGTAGTCTTGTAGAAGCCACAGCATTTGGTGCCAGAAAAATAAATGAATGTTTTGAATCTCAAGGTGTACCTATCAAAAAGATCATTGCTATTGGCGGGGGCGCGATTAGATCTGATTTCGTCATGCAAACATTAGCAGATGTTCTGAATCGTCCTATTAAAATTTGTAAATCTAATCAAGCGTGTGCTTTGGGAGCAGCCATGTGTGCAGCAACTGCTGCGGGTATATACAATACAATTGAAGAAGCTCAAAAGCATATGACCAGTGGCTTTGTGAAGGAATATCTCCCCATTCCCGAAAATGCGAAAAAATACGATAAACTCTATGATAAGTATTCTAATTTGGCAAATTTTGTAGAAAATGAAACTATGAAAGAGATAGGGGGTAAACGAAAATTCTAGATGAATTAAGGGAAAGAGTTTGCCAAGCAAACCTTGATCTTGTAGCAAAGGGTCTTGTGATAGAGACTTGGGGGAATGTGAGTGGTATTGATAGAGAAAAAGGAGTTATTATCATAAAGCCAAGTGGTCTACACTATGAAGAACTCACACCCGATAAGATGGCTATCATAGACCTCGATAACAATATTTTGGACGGTGATCTCAAGCCATCTTCTGATACAAAAACCCATTTAGTTTTGTATAAGGCATTTCCTGAAATTGGGGGTGTAGTACATACACATTCCACCTATGCCACTTCATGGGCTCAAGCACAGAAATTAATTCCTTGTTTTGGTACGACTCACGCAGATTATTCTCCTGGTGAAATTCCAATCACCGGTATTCTGACAGATGACCAAATTAAAGGAGATTATGTTGAAGAAACAGGAAAACAAATAATTAAAACGTTTAAGAGTCAATCTTTAGATTATAGATACACACCTATGATTCTGGTAGCTTCCCATGGACCTTTCACATGGGGAGTAAGTCCTGAAGAAGCGGTTTATCATGCCACTGTTCTTGAAGAAATTGCAAAAATGGCACTTAACACCATTCTGATAAATCCTGACATTAAATCTATGAAAAAAACATTAATTAACAAACACTTTTTGCGTAAACATGGACCAGATGCGACATATGGACAAAAAGAGTAATTTTTCTCATCCGTTTCAGAAGATATTATTTTTCTTTTGTAAAATACCTGTTCCTTGTATTAATGGAAGGACAACCAATCCAAGAAATATTAAAACCATATTTCTCCAATAAAACTCGGAAACTCCCACTGTATTATCATTTTCAAAAATAATAGTTGCAGTATCTGTATTTCCTTCCTGATCTTGGACTATAAAGAGTATATTACCTTGATTTCCTGCTCCCAACTCGACAGAGTATTGTATCGACCAGCCATCTCCACCATCGGTATCATTTGCAGGAGTATCACCGAAAGCTGGTTCTCCGCTGAGACTATTCTTGTTTATTTCAGTCCAAGTAACTGTTACAGTTAGTATCTGTCCAGCACCTTCGTCAGATGCACTATTAAAGTAACAAGTTCCACCCGTAGGGTCTAATGGCTCAGGATTGAGTTGAATATATTGCGGATTGGACGAACTGACGGTAATTGTATCTATTACAGGAGGTGTGATATCCACTCCAGCTAACTTGAAATTGCAATCTCGATTCGGATAAGTGGCTTGATAGCTCGTCCAACTCACCCCGTCATACCCAGCTGTATAACCATTCGTGTATTCATCTAATTCATTATAATACCATGAGTATGGCTTTTTTGCATTATCAAAACTTATAACAATCCAGTACTGTGTATTGGCAAGTATAGCAGGTACTGGTGAGAAAGTAAAATTAGTCCAAACCAACTTATTGGATGCAACTGCAGCTGTAGTAAGACCATTCGGTATTTGTGTATTAGGAACGCCTAAATTATCAGAATAAATTTGAGCTGTGAGAGTTCCTGCTCCTCCAGGGGAACTCTGACCATATACTTCGAGACTTGTAATATTATATCCTGAATTTGCTATAAAAGATTGAGCAGCATAGTTAGTTGGATCAATAGTAAAGCCTGTAGTTCCTAAAGTTGTACAGGACGCAATTAAGATCGGTCCAGGACTTTTAATACTTCTCTTAAAATGTAAAGCGTCTTCTTCTTCCTCTTTTTCAGCTGTTTGCAGAATAATTCTACCCTCTGCAGTTAATTGCTCTCCAGTTTGGTCATTCCAAATCATTAAAACAAAATCAAGATCAGAATCAATAGTTATGAGTAAATCTAGAAATGAATAATCTTTTTCAATAATTTGTTCGTCAAAACTCTGATTCAGAAATTCGATGTGGAAAACACTATAGATATTTGCTGCTGTATTCATAACCCAGCATCTAATCGACTTAATGTTTCCTATGTCAACTTCGCTTATAGTGTAGGTATTACTAAGAAGTTGTTTTTCATCTTCTGAAATTTGGTTATCACAAATAATTTTATTGTTTATATATTGACATTCTAGATTAAAGACCTTTCTCTTTTCAGTGGGCTCAATCTGAGTTGAAATGCCTTCACTCGTTACTGAATTTTGTTGAGGAAGTATATGCTTTTTAATAATAAATTTCATATTTGTTCCATCGTGAAGAGTCCAGATTGCTGAATCTATTTCATTTGAAGGAACAGATGGCTGATAATTAGGTAAGATGAAAATAAATAGAACTAAAATCGTTAATGGTAAACTAATTATGACTCCACTTACCAAATTCTTCTTTGTTATAATTTTTGATAAACTCTCAAGTTCAATAGGAAAACGTAATTTTCGCAAGATAATTATTATTCACAGATGATGTTATTAAAAGTTCTCAAAAGATTCTAAGAGAGAGAGCCCATTTAAAGACGATTAAAAACCCAAATCTTTAAATTTTAGCCAAATATAATATCTTATCTCAAAACGCTTATATTATATGAATCTTCTTTTATCTAGCTTAAGGAGCTTGTGAATTGGCTATTCAAAAGGATTTTCCTTATAATAACGCGTTCCTTTAGGCAGATTTACCGAGATATCTTTCACTCCTAACATTTTCAGAGCAGTAAACATGCTTTTCCCTGCATGATCGAACGCAATTCCGACATGGTGCGGGAAATGCTTTCCGATAAGCACATGTCTGTAGAATCGTCCCATTTCAGGCACTGCAAAGACACCGATACCACCGAAGGATTTCGGATTAATGTCAAGGATTTCTCCTTCAGCAATATACGCTCTTAATTGTGTATCAGGGGTTGCTTGTATCCGAAACAGTGTCATTTTACTAGGTTTGATTGTTCCTTCTAATGTACCTCGAGTAATATTTGGCTCACTTTCTGGTTCCATCAATCGATGCATAATCACCTGATGCTTCATCGAATAGTCACTAAGATAGCAAGTAGGTGTGTTTCCACAATGGAAGCCCATGAAGAGGTCTCTTTGTGTATATTCTCTCATTTTATCTTTATTAGCCTTAAACATATCTGGTGGGACAGTGTTGTTAATGTCAAGCAGTGTTGCTGGCATTTGAGTTGCTAAAGTAGCAATATACTCACTTAGAACACCATAGATATCCACTTCACATGATATGGGTATTCCTTTACTTGCCAACCGAGAATTGACGTAACAGGGGACAAATTTGAAATATTGCTCAAAAGAAGGCCAACATTTATTGGCAAAAATCCCAAATTCAGATGCGCCTAGGTTTTCTTCGTAGAACTTCATCAATGCGACTTCATACTGGGCTAATTTCTTGAGGAGATCAGGATATACATTCCCTTCTCCCAGCTCCTCAGCCATTTCTTTAACAACAATTTCAACCTGCGGGTCGTTTTCGGCTTTGAGATAAATGTCATAAAGGTCTAATTCGCTATTTTCCATGATTTCTATACCCATATCGTATAGCGGTTTGATAGGCGCATTACATGCAAGGAAATCCTGTGGTCGTGGTCCAAAAGAGAATATCTTTAATTTTTTTAATCCAAGGATAATCCGTGCAACTGGGATAAACCCAATAATCATATCCGCAATTTCTGAAGGTAAGCCTACAGGATATTCTGGAATATATACCCTATTCGAAATGTTTCTTAGGTTTAGGTTGTAAGATGCATTTAACATTCCACAATACGCATCTCCTCTTCCACCAATAAGGTCTTCTTGGGATTCTTCACCAGCAGCGCAAATCATTATAGGACCATCAAATTTTTGTGCGAGAAGTGTGGTTGGACCTTCTGGTCCAAAGTTCCCCAAGAAAATGACTAAAGAATTAATACCATTGCTTTCTACCTCCTCAAGAGCTTTTAAAACATCTTTTTCATTTTCAATTATCGTATCAAGTTCTGCAATAGGGATCGTTTTTTCTTTACAATGCTTTATAACGTTTTGTCTTCGTTTTCTTGACAATTCTATTGGAAAACAATCCCTACTAACTGCTATAATCCCCATTTTAACAGTAGGTATATTTTTCATGGTATTCTTTCTCCAAGTAACTTATTAGCTTCTAAATATCTGTTATCTAATTAATTCTTTATAATTTAGTGCTTCAAAATCATATAGCTTTTGTCCAAATCTAATGGAGTTTTAGAAAATGCGTGTAGTGGTTGTTGGTGCTGGCGCTATTGGGGGACTTGTAGCAATTCATCTGGCTGAACATGATATAGATATAACTTTGGTAACTAAATATCCAGAATTAGCTGATAAAGTAAAAAGTCACGGTATTCATGTTCAAGGAGTTGAAAAAGCAAGGGATATAGTTATGGATGCTGTGCCTGGAATTACAGACTTAACAGGTCAATTTGATATTATATTTCTTGCTATGAAGGCGACTGACCTAGAAGAAGCTACTAAATCCATTCTCCCCTATCTTAAAGAAGATAGTGCTGTTGTGACTCTTCAGAACGGAATTGTCGAGGATGATGTCGCTAAGATAGTAGGTCGAGATAGAGTAATTGGTGCTGTAGTAGGATGGGGAGCTACAATGGTTACTTTTGGTATACTCGAGAAAACTTCCCACGGAGAATTCCATATTGGTTTACTAGATGAGACAGGAAATCAAAATCGCCTTGTACAAGTTACTGAGCTTCTTGGGTATTGTGAACCTGTAAAAATCACTAATAACATTTACGGAGCTCTTTATGCAAAACTTATCATTAACGCCTGTATTACAGGACTTGGGGCGGTTTGTGGACTCTATTTAGGAAAAATGCTGTCCGATAGAAGGACACGACGACTTTTCATGGGAATAGTGACAGAAGCTTGTGAAGTAGCCGAAAAATTAGAATTAAAATTAGAAAAAATCGGTGGTCTTGAAGCTCCAAGTCTCGCCCTTACAGGATCTGATTCTCGTCTCAGTCTCTTGAAAAAACACATCATTATTCGTGCAGTGGGATTCAAATTCAGACGATTGAAATCCTCTGCACTACAATCATTGGAACGCGGCCGTCCCTCCGAAATCGGTTATCTGAACGGCTATATTGCCGCAAAAGGAGAACAATTTGGAATAGATACACCAATTAATTCAGCGGTGGTTCGATTAGTCAAAGAGATTGAACAAGGGAAACGGGAAATAACTCCACCCAATCTGCTTGAAATTCCGATGCCTTGAGTTCGTACTATCGGTCCATCAATATTTATTTTCATGCAAAAAAAAACTAAAAAGAATTCTGTCATAAGTAGATAGAATACTAAGAGTCAACATCTAGAGGAGAAGTAGAAAGTGCGAGTAGTGGTTGTTGGTGCTGGCGCTATTGGTGGAACATTAGCCGCACATCTGGTTGAACACAATATTAACACTATTTTGGTCACGAAATATCCAGAGTTGTCGAATTTAGTAACAACCCGTGGAATTCGTCTTGAAGGGATTGAAACCGCAAGAGAAGTTGTCATTGATGCAGTTCCTTCTATTGAGAACCTTGAAGGTCACTTTGATATTGTATTCCTTGCGACTAAGGCAACTGATGCTGAAGAAGCTGCTAAAAGAGTTCTTCCTTATCTTAAAGAGGACAGTGCTGTTGTCACTCTGCAGAACGGAATTGTCGAGGATGATGTCGCTAAGATAGTCGGAGAATCAAGAGTTGTCGGTGCTGTGGTCGTTTGGGGAGGAACAAGTATAGATCTCGGTATAATTGAGAGAACTTTTCATGGGTCTACTTTTATCGGTTTATTGGACGATACAGGCAATTACAATCGACTTAACGAAGCTGCTGAGCTTCTAGGGCATTGTGAACCTGTAAACCTAACTAATAACATTTATGGCGCCCTTTATTCAAAACTAGTATTTAATGCATGTATAAATGGCTTAACGGCGGTTTCTGGCTTTTATCTGGGAGAATTATTGTCTGACGAAAGATGCCGAAAACTTTTTATGGGAGTAGCAACTGAAGTATGCGAAGTAGCTAAAAAATTAAGCATTAATTTAGAAAAAATTGGAGCAGCTCATCCTACTGATTTTGCGTTAACAGGATCTGACTCTCCTGAAAGTCTTACGAGAAAACACGAAGGTCTTCAGATGTTTGGTGCTTCATACTCAAATGTGAAGTCCTCAGCACTTCAATCATTGGAACGGGGCCGTCTCTCTGAAATCGATTATTTAAATGGTTATATTGCTAAGAAAGGTAAAGAAATTGGCATTGAAACACCAATTAATTCAGCGATAGTTCGGTTAGTTAAAGAGATTGAACAAGGACAACGAAACATAACTCCAACCAATCTGCTTGAAATTCCAATGCCTTGAGTTCCCTTACTATGATTCACCATAATCGTTTTTCAAACTAAATTACATTCAATTTAACTTTACTGATTTCAGAATAATTCATTTTTTTCTGTTTGTTAATTCATTGGTGTATCACCTTTTCTAAAAGAGTGAAGTTGGAGGAGTATATCATTGATCAGATAAGAGGACATCTTTGAGAAATGTTTTTTAATCTCTATGTTCATTATAGTAATAAGGAGATAAGGGTATGTTGGCACCCATCTTATCTTCAGATGAGTGTTTACTCATCATATGGTAAGTGGTCAACCGTCGAGGTAATCGCGATTCCCTTATCTCATTTTTTAAAAATAAAAATTCACCTAGTATAATTTCTATGCCTTATTTCTCTCTTAAAAATTTAACTGGAATGATTAGAACTATCTTACTAGGTATTTTCTTAAGTTATATCTTCCTTATTGTCGGAATTATCAATATCTTCCTCATAGTCGGAATAATCAATATCTTCCTCATTAGAATCAAGATAGTCAAAGTAGGACTTTTTATGTTTTTTTGACTTATGATAACGTTTACTGCGTTTATCGCGTTCTTTATGATCTAGAATTTCCTTATCTATGTCATCATCGTAATCATAATTATATTTATCATATTCTGAATAATCAGATTGTTCATATTCGGTAGGGTCATATTGATCATAGTCAGTTAAATCGTATTCATCGAATCTTGTAACTTTTCTTCGCCTTCTCTCTCTTCTAGAGGGCAGCATCCTTTCCACTTGCTCCACAGTTATACTGATTCTATAATTATACTTTCACATTTAAAAAGTTATCTATCAAGAGTATCTGAGTTAATATATCCACTGAGTAAAATTGCTTGCGTCTAGAATACACAAACGAATGGTTAAGTACTTTACGCTTTTTAATAATACGCGATCATCAGGCTTTTTGAGGTAAAACCGTGCTACCTGTAACCTATAATCCTTCTAATGATGAGTATGATCCTCCTATTGACATTCTTCACGGGTCAAAATAAAATTCCCGTGATAATCCAAATAGAATCAATTCAATTAAGGAGT
>JAEOTF010000076.1 GCA_016840025.1 Candidatus Hodarchaeota archaeon | reverse complement strand
TTACAGGTAATGCGTCCGTTCATGAGTATTACCCCGGAGGTCAAAAAGCCGGAGCGCGAAGTCAAGTTCAATGAAAAAGTGGTTTGGACGCTAGGGGCATTGATCATCTATTTGTTGATGACCCAGGTGCCCATTTATGGTGTTAAAGCAACTGGGGCAGAATCCGACCCTTTTTTCTGGGTACGAACAATTATGGCCAGTTCACGAGGTACCTTAGCCGAATTAGGTATCGGTCCAATTGTTACAGCTGGTCTTATCATGCAGATCCTGACTGGATCTCAAATCATTCGGGTTGACATGAATAACCCCGAAGAACGTGCCTTATATACTGGCGCTCAGAAAGTGATGGCTGTTTTCATGACCATCTTCGAAGGGATTGCTTATATTATAGGTGGGGCTTATCCAGGAGTTGAATCGTTAGGCGATCAACTTATCATTCTTACCCAACTGATAGCCGCGGGAGTCGCGATCATTTTGCTGGATGAGATGGTTCAAAAAGGATGGGGTCTTGGCTCAGGGATTTCCCTCTTTATAGCTGGAGGTGTCGCCACACAGATTTTCTGGGGGCTCTTTGCTACTGCTCCAGCGAATGATGGTCTAGAATTCCGTGGTATAGTATTAGCCTTCTTTAAAGCTATTGCAGACCATGGAATTGTCGATGGAATTGATAAATCTTTCATCCGACAAACTGGTGAACCCGATGTACTCGGAATTATATCAACTATAATCGCGTTTGTTGCGGTCATTTATTTCGAAAGCATGCGGGTGGAAATCCCGGTATCGTACGCAAAATACCGGGGTTTCAGAGGAAAATATCCGATCAAACTACTTTATGTTTCTAACATTCCTGTGATTTTGGTCTCCGCGGTGTTTGCGGATATCTATTTTGTTGTTCAAATGTTAGCTTCTTCATATAACAAGGATAATTCCAATATATTCTTGAACCTTCTCGGCGAATTTTATTGGCCTGGGCGAGGTACTTTTCCCGATGGGTCTGAAATTCAACGGGCAACTCCTAAGGGTGGTCTTGTTTATTATATTACGCCGCCACGGGGCCCTACCGCGGTTCTTGAAGACATCCCACATGCCCTAATCTATGCATTAATTATGATCGTGTTAGCCATTGGTTTTTCCGCTATGTGGGTCGAAACAGCGGGTATGGGGCCACGAGACGTTGCAAGACAATTAATGTCCGCAGGTATGCAAATCCCCGGTTGGAGAAGCTCTCAAAAGATCATTGAAAAACGTTTAGCGATGTATATTCCCACAGCTGCGTTACTGGGAGGACTTTTCATTGGTGTTCTCGCTGCAGGTTCAGATTTCCTCGGAGCGTTGGGTACGGGGACAGGAATCCTTCTCAGTGTTTCGATCATGCGCCAGTACTTTGAAATCCTCGTCAAAGAACGCGCCGCTGAGATGCATCCCGCCTTACGTGACTTCCTCGGCATAATGTGAAGTTTTGCCCTTCGGGGGCCTTTCTTCCTCTTTTTTCTATTACAGCATCCTTCTCGGTATCTTGATTATGCGCCATTCTATCATGCCACGAAATGGTAAAAAAATAAACAAAAAATTATAAGAATATTATTCACAATTTAGGATGTTTGGGACTGGTTTTGACAACCTAAGCAAAAGTCTAATAAAACAATATAATGAGCGACTGTCATTCTTGCCGGGGTAGCCAAGTGGTTTGATTTGCACAAATTATCTGTGCAGATTCCACAAACGGCGCGAGCCTGGAAAAATAGCTCCTCTCTAGGATTCCCTGAAAGCTCGTGGTCCTTTTGGACAGGCTTTTCCTTCCAACAATCCTAGTTCCCAAAAAAAGAGTTATTAATGACTCTTCCACAACGCGTGAGTTCGAATCTCACCCCCGGCGCCACTTCTCGTATTCTTTCTAAACTTACTTTCCTAAGCATCTTATCAAGAAAAAAATAACTGTCTGGTGATAATTCTCAAGATTTTTAGCGAGTTTATCTTTCAAATCCCTCTAAATGAATATTCACTCCTCCATAACTGAGGATGGTTATCGGCAAAACTATTAATTCTAGTCTTCAATTTGTCGCCTACGGCTTGATAAATATATATCTGGTTCCAGTTAGGATTTACTCTCATGATTGAGGTATGATACATTTGTCCGAGGAATTTGAATTTCAATTTATCGTTCGTTGTGCGGGTGCCGACTGCCCAGGCGATAAATTGATTCCATATGCGCTTACCCATGTAAAGGGTGTTGGGTATCGACTAGCACAGCTTATTTGCGAGAAAGCAGAGCTTGACCCATCCCGTCGTATGGGTACAATTACAGATGATGAAGTAAGTTTGATAGAAGACATAATTACCAATCCTCCAAGTTTTAACATCCCTTCCTTTCTTCTTAATCGATGCAAGGATCGAGAAAGTGGTGAAAATATCCATCGAAGTAGTACCGATCTTTTCCTAGCGAATAAAGAAGATATTGATCTAGCAAAGAAAATAAGGTCATATAGAGGCATTCGTCATGCTCTAGGTTTGAAAGTAAGAGGTCAACGAACCAAAACCACAGGTCGCGGTGGTCAAACTGTTGGAGTAACTCGAAAAAAGAGAGGAGTATGAATTAAATGGGCGATCCTCGAAAACTTCGTAAGCATGTTATTGGCCCCCGTCATCCCTATTCAAAAGAGCGCCTTGAAGAAGAAATGGATTTAATGGGCATCTATGGTTTGCGAAACAAAAGAGAAATATACAAAGCTTCAACATTTCTACGCCGTTATAGAGCACGAGCTAGAAAAATGCTGGCTCTTCCAGAAGAAATACGTACTGAGCAAGAAAGAATTCTTGTCAACAAGTTATTTCAGTTGGGAATATTAAAGGAAGAAAACGCAAGCCTCGATGCTGTTCTTTCTCTTTCTGTGCAAGACTTTCTTAATAGGCGCCTTCAAACAATAGTTCGAAAATTGGGATTAGCAATCACACCCTATCAAGCCCGACAATTCATTATTCATGGACATATTGCTATTAATGGTCGGCAGGTACGAGTACCTTCTTATCATGTAGCAAGGGATGATGAAGAACTCATTATGTATACTCCTGGTTCTCCACTGGAAGATCCAGATCATTCTATGAGACCCGCCACTGTTTCAACTGAAACAAGCACAAAAGCAGAAGGTGCTTAGCGTGAGTAAAGAAAGTAAAAAAAAGCAGATCAATAAATGGGGAATTGCTCACATTTATGCGAGCTACAATAATACTTTAGTCACCTTAACCGATTTAACAGGTGCGGAAACAATTGCCCGTTCATCTGGTGGACGAGTGGTTCGTGCAGATCGTAATCAATCCAGCCCCTATGCGGCAATGAAAGCTGCATTTAACGTGGCTCAAGCGGCTAAAGATAAAGGGGTGAGTAACCTTATTGTCAAGGTTCGAGCACCAGGCGGACATGGTCCAAAGAATCCTGGACCTGGCGCTCAAGCTGCTATAAGAGCTCTAGCCCGATCAGGACTCATGATTAGACGAATTGAAGAAGTTACGCCCGTTCCTCACGATTCTACTCGTAAACCAGGTGGAAGAAGAGGACGGCGAGTCTAAGTTCGATTCCCCTTTAATTTAACCCTTTTTTTTCTACAAGATTGGGTAATAACAATAAATTAGTAGGCAAATTGCCAAAACAGCTTTCGTCCCGTTTTTGGGTACTTCTGCAGTTTTTGTGCTTTTCCTTTATGGAGATGAAGCTCCCCTTTTTTATTTGTCTCAAGGTATGCTGCTAAGATTGTACCATCTTCAGCCACTAAGCTAACTACGTTATTTCGTGCTTTTCTGCCTAAAACAAAAACTACATTTTTCTTTCCAATGCGAATGTCCAGAACATCGAAAAGTTTAGGAAAAAATTCGTTATCAAAGCCATATTTTTCGGGATAAGGTTCTCTGGCCTTAAAATCCTGTTTGTCTCTTTTTCTAGCGCGCCTAGTGGTTCTTTTATCTTTCCTAAGAGAAATTATAACCGTTTGTTCCCCAAAAGTATAGATTTCCCATTCTGGTTGATCTGTCATTTCCCGAATTGCTAGTATATATCAAGGATATACTGAAGAAAAACAGATCATTGGTGAGTACAGATTTAAAAAAGCTTACAGAACTAGAGGATGAATATAAAAAGCTTGTTAAAGAATTCAATAATAATAACAATCAATATAATGAAGATGCACATTAATGAGTAGAATCCTAAATCAAACTTCAAATCGCCAATAGATACGATCTTCTTTAGAAAGCCATTTCATAGCTTTACTTTTATGAAGACGGATTTCCCCTTTTTTATTTGCTTCAATATAGGCAGCTAGGACTGTACCATCTTCAGCTACTAAACTAACAAGTCCTTTCCGTGCTTTCTTGCCCAATACAAAAATAACATTCTTTTTCCCCATACGAACGTCGAGAACATCGAAGAACTTAGATGAAAAATCACTTTCATAGTTCTTGCTGACCGAATAATAGTCATCTTCTCTATAATCATATCGATTTCGCCCTTTAGATCGTCTTCTATGTGTCCTAGCCTTCTTTAGAGGAATCATCACCGTTTGCTCACCAAATGTATATATTTCATACTCAGCGATCTTACTCTCATAATCCCTGACAACTATGACGGGTCGGGCAAGGTCACTTTCAGTCATTCCAGCAGGAACTTTTACCGTCATTTCAAGGGATAAAACCTGAGTTATTTCTCCCCCTTCAGTAAACAGGATGGTATCTACAATTTGGGGTAATAAACCCATCTCTGTGCGCGTTAAGAAGCGAGAAACGACATCAATTGGTTTGGACGCGTGAATTACTCCAACCATTCCGACCCCCGCTAATCGCATGTCACTATATATTTTAAAATCGGGTGTTTTACGTAGTTCATCATAGATAACATAATCAGGGCGAACTAGCAACAGGATATTTGCCGAATTACGCATGCTTCCATTTAAAGGACCATAACGTGTAATTTGGCTTACTACTTGCATATCTCTTGGATTTTCAAGGGTTTTTACTATTTTTTGTGCATTCCCAGCATAATAATTGGCTAAAGCTTGTGCAAACGTCGTCTTACCCTCTCCTGGTCGACCTGCCACAATGATCCCTTCTGCTTTGTTCATTCGCTCTTTTAAAGCTCGATTTAGTGCATAATCAGAAAAATTCCGTATAACTATTTGTCGAACAGTGGTGATTTCAGGAACATCAGCAAATGGGGGTTTAGCAATCACGATTCGCATTCCATCGAGTTGGACTACTTGCGTGTCTCCCTGTTTAATTTCTATCGAACCACGTGAGGGATAGTTCTTGCAAATATCAAGAATGTTTTCTTCAATGGTTTGTGCTTGTTCATTTGAAACTACTGACTGGTCAATTAATTCTAATAGTTCCCATTTGCCAGGTCTTCCTCTCTTAATTAGTGGATAGGATCCAACACGGAGATGAACAGACATTATATCCTTTTCTTTAAAATATTGTTCTATAAAAGAGCGAGATTCTGGCATTTTATTAACCTCATACAAAGTGGGTTAAATTATTAATTCTAATTCCCTTCATTTTCTTTATTTGGTGTTGTTTCGTCTTTTTCCTCTCGAAATACAGGAGTAAATTGATTGCGTTCTAACTTCAATTGATCCGCAGCATAAAATGTCACATCCCCTATTCGGTCTACTACCGCTAGTACTAAGCGTTTTCGTGCTCTTCTTGCGCCTGCTGTAATTTCATCTAATTTAGCAAGTTCTAAATCTTGCCCTTCGGGCATAGGATAGACAATTGTCTTAGAAACATCGACTCCAGGCTTCTTCCCGCGTTCATACAAGCGATACGGAGCCGACTCCCCAAAGCCCAACCTTACAACATACCCCCTATTCCTTAAATCCTTATAAACTAAATATTGTGCCCAAAAATTAGGATTTTGTGAAGAAAATTGAGAAACTAGGTTGTTAGGAAAGAATTCATCTCCTTCCACTGAGTAGACACGAATTCTTTTTCGTTCTAGGAGTAGTATTGCCTCTTCTGCTTCTAGTATGAGTTTTTCACCCTCAAGTGTTCCATAATACCCATTCTCATAAGTAGTGGAAGCTTCAGAACCTTCAATTATGACTTTTTTTTCTACTAACGTAGAGTCAGGTACAGGAATTTCTTCTTTTTCCGAAGAATCGGATTCTTCTTTAGTTCTATCTTGTACAGGCTCTTTTAGGGAATTAGTTTCATTGTTTTGATTCTTTAATTCCTTTTTATTACTTTTATTCACTGAGGCAGCCTCAAATGCCGATTAATTTCACATTTATCAGCAAATTTACACGGATAAGGCGTCTTAAGATAGTTTTAAAGATAACTTAAGCATTGTACTATTCATCAAAAGAATTGATAGAAGTGACCTTATTTGTTAAAGAATGAACATTGGGCTTGAAAACCGCAATATTGGCATTGCTTCCCCTTAACTATATTGGAAGAATTTACGTACTGAGATTACTTATTGAGAAAATGAAGGAGCGATGTATCACCAGTCCTTGCATGTAATTCTGGAAACTCGTCAATAAACCGCTGGTTTTCCAGTTGTAATTGCTGGAAAGCCTTTGTCATCATTGTTCTCGTCTGCTCGTCCGTGATCCGCGCAAGAAGGTGGTGGGGTAGGAAACAGTCCACTGGAATCTCCGTTATCGTCTTGAAGTCGAGATCCTCTGGGAGATTTTTAAAACACCAGAACTCTAAGCGTGGACAGTGACGAGCGTAGTTCTCAGTGTCTTCCTTGACTGAACTACTCAGACCATTCATCTTGACCTCGATGATGAGAACAATTCTCCCATTGTTATCCTTGACGGCAATATCAGGTCTAATGCCTTTAATGGCCATATATTGCGTCAGTACCTGCATGTCGGAATAGATCAGTTTGGCGAGGACCTCGCAAAAGTCTTGCCAAGGTCGCCAATAGTCAGGATGCAACACTAGGGCAGAATAGACATCCCAACAATCAGGGCAATCAGTTCCTTGTAAGACACGGCTGTTTATCGTAGCTTCCCACTCACGTCCACAGACGGTGCAAAGCCACCAGGGTTTCTTCATAGAACCATAGGACACTTGGTCTGGCGTGAAGTCAACGTTTTTCGTAGAATGCCATTCATCCTTCAGGATTTCAGCCCAGCGGGGGTGATTGGTCAACCGATTCCGGTCAGTCACTACTGATCCCGCACAGGCGGGGCAACCTGTTGGATTTTGTCTATATGTACGTTGAGCAATTGTCGCCAGCCATTTATAGGCACAGTCTGGTTTCTGACACACCCAGTTCACACATTTACTTGAGGCAAAGGCGTATTCTTCGGGCGGTCTTTCGTTTTGCACGTAATCCCATTCGCACTGAAGGGTTTCCCAAGATGGATGGAGTGTCAACCGATTCCGGTCAGTCACTACTGATCCCGCACAGGCGGGGCAGTTACTCGGATGCGCACGTGTACGTTGACTGACACTTGTCGACCATTTATAAGCACAGTATGGTTTCCGACAGATCCAGTTTACAGATTCATTTGAGGCAAAGGTGTATTCTTCGGGCGGTTTGGGATTATTTTCGTAGTCCCATTCATCCTTCAGGATTTCAGCCCAGCGGGGGTGATTGGTCAACCGATTCCGGTCAGTCACTACTGATCCCGCACAGGCGGGGCATCCACGACCCTTTGTACGGTCATGAATCCTGGCTTTCCATTCATTTTCACAGACGGCACAACACCACCAGGGTTCTCTAAAAGAACCAAAAGACACTTGGTCTGGCGTGAGGTCAACATTTTTCGTAAAATGCCATTCATCCTTCAGGATTTCAGCCCAGCGGGGATGATTGGTCAGGCGGTTGCGGTCGGTGATTCTTCT
>JAEOTF010000530.1 GCA_016840025.1 Candidatus Hodarchaeota archaeon | reverse complement strand
CGGGTCAAAATCTCGAACATATATGCTCCATTTTTTTATTTTACCTAGAAATGAAGATCCAATCCTGATCTTACCACTAGAAATGAGAGGAAACGCTGAATATATGACTTGGGTTGATGATATAAGATTTTTTTCAGAGATGGATCCTATTGACCTACTCTTAAATTGCTTAGATGAACTAAAACTTACAAAAGCAAATATTGGCTGCGAATTAGGGGAGAGGACACGCTTAGATTGTTCTTGGAATGACTTTGATGCGTTTCATAAGGGATTATCAAATGCAAGAATTATTGATGCAGCTCCTCTCATTTGGGAATTACGAACTCTAAAATCTTCAGCAGAAATAGAATATCTACAAACTGCCTGTAATATTAGTCAAAAGGCGATGAAGGCTGGGTTAGAAGCAATTCATGCGGGTATGACCGAAAAAGAACTATTCACAATCCTTTGTAAAGTTTCTTTAGATGAAGGTGCTGCAGATCTACCACTCAAGATCGATTATGTTGTGGTAGCGGGACCAGAACGGCATATTATGTATGATACCCGTCCATCAAATAAGAAGATGATGAGGGGAGATATTGTGATCATAGATGGCGGAGTAGCGTATAAGAGTTACTGGTGTGATTTTACACGCCTTGCTTGTATTGGGCAGCCAAGTTTGAAGCAACAAGAGATGTTTGAAATAGCTCTTGAAGCACAATCCGCAGCTTTAAGTGCTATAAAAGCAGGAGTACCAATTGGGGATGTGAAAACTGCTTCTGACGATGTATTCCGTGAACGAGGCTATGCTGAACAATGTCCTGATGATAGTTGTGGACATGGAGTAGGTTTAGAAATTCATGAACCCCCACGTGTTACACAAGATAATAAGACAATTTTGAAGGCTGGTTATGTGTTAGCCATTGAACCTATGATATATTCTACAACCTCACTAAATTACATGGAAAATGGGATCGCGAAAGGTGAAGGTACCTGTGATTTCTTTTTAGAAGATAATATTGTAGTAACATCAAATGGAATAAGAAATTTGACTCCTATGGAGCGCGATCTATGGATAGTGTAGTTCAATAGGTCAGTAAGATTATTAGAATTAGTGGTGGCCTTCATTAGAAGTATAATGAATGAAAATGAGAGTTTCTTTAATTTAAACATAGTAACTCTCATTATAACCCATTTTTTGTGGGGTTTTGTTAATTTCGTTTATATGATCCAAATTCAACCCTTTCTCTTATCTATTTATGGCACCAGTCATGATACTGCCCAAACTCTTGGATTTATTTTATCTGTGGGTACATTTTCTGCTGTCATTCCTCTCTTGATGGGATTTCTAGCAGATTTTTATGGAAGAAAAAGGCTAATTGTCTTTGGACAACTGCTATCCATTTTCGGATTAATTGGACTGTCCATTGGTCCAACTGACATCTTACTTGTGCTATTGAGTATTATTTTTTTTAATCTAGGAATTGGATTCTATGACCCTCCATTACAAACTATAATTAGTGAATCTACTCTAAGAGAAAAACAAGGGATTATATATTCAATAATTTATAATTCTTCCTCAATAGCAGGTATAATTGCGTCTTTCTTTATTCAAAAGAAAGTGCTTGAAGATTTAACAAAATTTTTTCAGTTGTCGTATCTTCTATTGGGTACTGCATTATTTATTAATATTTTTATGTTACATGATGTCAGCTCAAATAATAAACAAATACAATTTCCCTTATTTAAGATTTTTAAAGAACCAATTCCGCGTTTAACCGCAATAGCTCTTGCTCTTGATGCATTCTGTTGGGGATTGCCGTTTTCAATTGCAAATGGAGTCTACATAATATTGTTTGAGGTAGATGTTGTTTTCATAGCCACGTTGATGCTCGTAGAAACATTTATCGTGGTAATTCTACAGTATCCTGCTGGATTAGCCATTGATCGATTTGGTAGGATATTTGGGCTCATAGTGGGGGAAATAGCAGGAATTTTATGGATAATATTAGTCATTTTGGCGATTATAGCTCCAACAAAAGCCCCAGAAATCTTGATAGTTGCATATGGGTTTATAGGAATAAGTGTTGCATTTTGGATGCCGTCAGTCACTTTAGCCAAAATTTCTATTGATACATCTGATACAGCTACTAGTAACTTAGGAACTCTTACATTCATAGAACGGTTAGGTTGGGTTCCTACAGCTGTAATTAGTGGGTTTATATTTTCGCTAATAGGCTTTATACCATTACTATGTGTAACATTCTTTGGGACTTTAGTTGTAATGGCAATGATTGCTAAACTTGATAACATTGAGAATGAAGTAAAATATTCTGGACGTATACCAACAGTTAAGTGACCTATCTTCTTATTTTTGGGGGAAAAATAATTTAAACCGTTGTTTCTGGCAATAAATTGAAAAATGTAAGGATATTGTGTGAAAAAAGGAAAAATGACCACTTAATGGTATGATGATCATATTGTTGGTACTAACTAAAACTGTAGGATTTGTATAGATAACCATGATCAGAACCTGAGGTTATAAGACGTTCACAAGCAACAAAGAGAAAATATAATATGAACAAGTTTACAATTTGAGAAGAAATCATGAATTTTCACTAATTTTCATAGGCTTGCCACCCACCCATACTTGTTCAATTTTTGATTCCTTCAACAGTTCAGGATTAGATGATACATCTTTGTCCACAACGATAAAGTCCGCTTTGTACCCTTTTTCGAGTCGTCCTAAAGAGTTTTCCTCTTGAGCAGCATAAGCCCCCCCTTCTGTGTAGATCCCGAGAGCTTCATCAAATGTTAGGCATTCTTCTGGTCTCCATGCTTCCTCTCTAGGATTATATCGAAAAATAGCTGAATAAAGTCCTAATAATGGATCAGGTTTTTCAACTGGGGAATCTGAACTACCAGCTACATAAATTCCATTTTTTAAGAGTGTTTTCCAAGCATAAGCATATTTCAGACGCGATGTCTTCCCTAATCTCTTCTCTATCCATGGACTCTCTGAAGACACGAAAGAAGGCTGAATGTTCGCAATAACCCCCATCTTTTTCATTCTGTCAATTAAATCCTGACCTAAGACTTGACAATGGGTAATAATAGGACGATCTTTTTTAGTCAATCCTGCTGCTTCAAAGGCGTTCAGAATGTATTCTGCAGCTAAATCGCCGACACCATGGATTTCTAACCGAAACCCTTTTTCTTTTGCATGCTTTACTTTCTTATTCAATTCTTCCTGTGAATAAATTAATTGACCTGTGGTTCCAACGTCGGCATATGGCTCCCTTAAGGCACCAGTGTGTCCTCCTAAACCACCATCAACTAGTATTTTCACTCGATCCATGTAGAGCAGTCCTTTTCTTGTTTGAGGAGTAGGAAAGCCAACACCCATAATTTCATCATACATAGGAGTTAGATATACTCGAATTGGTAATTTTCCTTCCTCTTCAAGTTCAGAATAGAGCTCCCAAGCTTTAGAATCATTGGTTTGCACTGTTGTTAGTCCTACAGAAAGGCATTTTTGTAGTCCTAATTCTATAATTTGTTTTCTAGTTCCTTTATTCTTGATTTCAGTATAAGAATCAACAATATCTTGAGCGGTTTCTC
Source organism: Candidatus Hodarchaeota archaeon (assembly GCA_016840025.1). The sequence goes on along the minus strand of JAEOTF010000530.1, from coordinate 7,329 downwards.
TTAAAAGTCCTGTCGGTTGACCGTTGTCATCACGATCGATGCTGCCACCTTCTGGATCGGGAGTGACTGCAGTAATTCCCAAGATTTCAAGGGCTTTTGAATTTACAACCGTTAAATGCCCACAAACCCTGGTCAAAGCGACGGGACGATCTTTTTCGATTTGGTCCAAGTCAAAACGAGTTGGATACCGTTTATCTTCCATATAATCTTGATCCCAACCAAAGCCCAGAATCCATCCCTCCCGGTCCTCAAATTGATCAATGAATTTATCTAATTTGTTTTGAAGTTCAGCAATCGACTTCGGTCTATCCAACTGGAGGTTACGTTCTAACCATCCTGTATAAGAAACATGGATATGAGCATCTATCAATCCTGGAAGAACTAATTTTTGATGAAGATCTATAGATTTTGTATCAAGATTGGGTCTTGGAGGATCACCAATCTCTTTGATTTCAGTGTTTTCTATGAGCATCCAAGATTTTTGACCTTGTGGGGTCCAGATTTTGCCATTATATAATAAGATTTGAGTTCTCATAATTAGGTCTCCATTTGATCATTTTTTAATAAAATATGTTGCATAAACTCTCGATACTATGAATTAAAGAGATAATTGAAGTATAAGCTTAGTTGATTTATACCATGTGATAATAGCTGAATATTCTTTCAAAGCTTTCTATTCCCATTGACCCAAACTTGCTCTACTTTGGTTTCTTTTAGCAGTTCTGGATTAGATGAGACATCTTTATCCACAACGATGAAATCCGCTTTGTAGCCTTTTTCGAGCCGTCCTAAAGATTTTTCTTCTTTAATGGCATATGCTCCCCCTTCTGTATAAATTTTTAGTGCTTCATTAAAGGTTAAACATTCTTCCGACTTCCATACTTTTCCTTGAGGATTATGACGAAAAATTGCTGAGTGAAGACCTGGTAATGGGGCAGGGCTTTCAATTGGAGCATCTGATCCTCCTGCGACATAAATTCCATTTTCTATGAGGGTCTTCCAAGCGTAAGCATATTTTAAGCGTTCTGTCTCTCCTAGTTTTTGTTCTACCCATTGACTGTCTGTTGTTACAAAAGGGGGTTGAATACTAGCAATAACTCCCATCTTTTTCATTCTATCAATTAAATCTTTACCTAAGACTTGACAATGGGTAATAATAGGACGATCTGCCTTAGTTAATCCTGCTGCATCAAAGGCATTGAGAATGTATTCTGCAGCTAAATCACCGATACCATGAACTTCCAACCGATACCCTTTTTCTTTAGCTATCATTACTTTTTCATTCAGATCTTTCTGAGAATATATTAATTGACCTATTTCATCTGTATCAACATATGGTTCCCGCAAAGCAGCTGTTTGTCCTCCTAAAGAGCCATCTGCGAATAGTTTCACCCGATCTACATAGAGTAGGCCTTTTCTTGTTTGAGGAGAGGGAAAAGTATTATCAAGGATTTCTTCTTGACTCGGAACTAAATAGACACGAAGAGGTAACTTCCCTTCCTCTTCAAGTTCAGAATAAAGCTCCCATGCTTTGTAATCATTTGTTTGAACAGTTGTTAATCCTACAGAAAGGCATTTCTGTAACATTATCTCAAGAATTTGCTTTTTAGTTTCTTTTTCTTTAATTTCAGTGTAGGGGGTGATCACTTCTAGGGCAGTCTCTCTTAAGATGCCAGTAGGCTTACCATTTTCATCACGATCGATGCTACCCCCTTCAGGGTCGGGTGTATCTGCAGTGATTCCCAGAATTTCGAGAGCCTTCGAATTTACCACAGACACATGCCAACAACCTCTATACAAAATGATGGGACGTTCTTTTTCAATTTGATCCAAGTCATAGCGAGTAGGATACCGTTTATCTTCCATATAATCTTGGTCCCAGCCAAAACCCACAACCCATCCCTCTTTTTCCTCATATTGATCTATATAATCCGTTAATTTATTGAGGAGCTCAGCAATGGATTTCGGTCTTTCCAATTGAAGATATCGTTCCATTAATCCTGTATAATAGACATGTAAATGAGCATCCATTAGTCCTGGAAGAACTAGTTTTTGATGAAGATCTATAGATTTAGTATCAAGATTGGGTCTTGGAGGATCACCAATCTCTTTAATTTCAGTGTTTTCTACAAGCATCCAAGATTTTTGACCATGAGGAGTCCAGATTTTCCCGTTGTAAAATAAGATTTGAGTTGACATATTTGACTCTCCAAAAGCAGATATTAATCTAGACAATTTTATATTCTTCTTATATTTTCTTGTGAAGGGAATAATATTGCAATAAAAATTCAAGAATCTATAAAACTCAGTAGTGTTTATTGCTGGACAATTAATTGAGAGTATAGGAATAATTATAACATTAACCGTTACAACAGTTATTGGAGTGATTTCATCTTAATTTCTGTTCATCGGAATGCATTTTCTACCTAAAGAATTATTAACAGGAAGTAATAATAAATAGTTTAAAAAAACCAAGTTTATATTAAACGCTTTTTTGATAAGGAAAGTTAGTAAAAGTGCCTAAAACACAAGACATGGAGATCTTTCAGTTAACTGATGATCTTTCTGGGGAAATAAAGGGCTGTGATGAATCTTCTCAAATCTTAAAAGACGATAAAGTATATCTTATCATTAATAACGCGCTAAGAAAAATCTTCATTTGTGTGGGGGCACAATCAGGCGTACGTGCAAGGTTCGCAGGTGCTTTTGCAGCTAGAAGTCTACGAGAAGAACGAAGACTCAATTATCATGTCGAGACAGTTGACGAGGTAAAAGAGGGACTTCTTGAAGAAATATTAAGCTCTATTTCTCCTCAAGAGTCATATCAAAAGTCGAAAACAACTGTGATTCAAAAATCGAAACAAAAAGAAGAATCAGAGGAACAAACAGGGAGTATTTCACCAACAAAGCCCATTCATGCAGAAATAGAAAAGAAACCATTATTTGGTAGACCGATCGAAGGTGGGGATATACAGTTATTTTTTCTGACTTCTGACGGGACTTTTGTTGAATTCCAAGCCCCTAAGGATCCTTCACATTTTATAAAGAGAGATAATGTGTTTATACTTATTAATAACGTTTCCAAGAAGATTTATTTGTGGATAGGTTCCATGGTTGATGTTAATTCAAGATTTAATGGCGCTTTTTCTGCACAACATATGCAGAGGAATTATGGCATTGAGTACCGGGTGGAATCCATTGAGGAAGGATATGAAACACAGGACTTTCGTGATTCTCTCTCAAAGGCTAAAAATTCAAAGTAACTGAATTATCAATTGAGCTAGAATATTTTATTCAAATTTATAGCTTCCATTATGGGAGAAGGAGAAAGGGAGCATCTTCTGTAGAATTTGCGATTATTATATACTAAATGCGACATTAACTATTGTAGTAGATGGTAATCATCGAGGAAATCGGTAATGGGTAAGAAGAATACAAGTATAGCTTTAATCAGTTTTCTAGGAACCTACCTACTCCAGCAATCATTTCTTACCTGTTTGATAGTATTTAACGTTATTTTAATCAGCGGGGTCTTCTATGAACTAAGTCAAGTCTATAGAGGAAAACAAAAAGATAGAAGCCAGAATTCAAATGTGAAGAACACAGCGAGCCACACACGAGCAGAAAATGATGTAGCAACGACTAAATATGCGGAGATAAAGTCTTATATTCAAAAAATAAAAGATGTTATTCAAACCGATGGAAGTAAGGAAGCCGATCCAAACCCACCCTTTCTCAGTAATATTGAAGATATTGTAATTCTACCTTATCCATTTGACACGGAAGAGGGGTTTCTCGCATCAAAGTGCAACACACAAAATAGAAAGAGAGAAAAGGAAGAAGAGGGCATATTAGAGACAATAAATCGGAAAGATCGAGACCTATTGGAGGTAGAAGATTCAGTTGATCCCGAATCTGAAATTTTACTGAAAGAGAATGAAGGAATAGTTAAAAAAGTTTCAAAAACGAAAAAACACATAGAGAGGAAGAAGAGGAAGAGTCCACAGAAAAAAAACAGAATCACATCACGAACATCCAGTCTAATTGATTTTATATCTACTTCCAGTAAAGAACAAGAGATGGGGGAAGGGATGGTTGGATCCGAATGAAAGTACAGCAGTGGGGTTTATCCTAGACAAATGATAGGGGAACTCTATGGTGATAAGATTTGGGTACAATCCGTAAATGGTAAGGGAACTACATTTTTCTTCATTTATCCTAACAATATTAACTAGTTTCTCACAAATACAAGAGAAAGGCAGGAAAAAAGAATAAAAGTTGTTTTTATGCAGAATAATACTATCTTCTCCCTTTACCATGTGTTATTTGAGAAATAACAACATTAACACTGTAAAAATTAAAATTTAAACAAAAAATTATTTATTCTTAGGACTACAACTGTAGAATCTGTAAAGACGGAAAATTTTATTATCTTCAATAGTCATTAAAGTGATGAAAAATATGCCAATCAAGCCATATGTTCAAACCAACTTCAATGGTTGGAAACTTATTCGACGCACACTTGGCTTGGTTGATGAATTAGAATTTTTTAGTGACCGATGTGCGTTTTGTGATATCTGTACACTTATTTGTCCCCAAGAAGCACTTTCTTTTTCTCATGACGGTGAAGGATTTCGTAAACAACTTGTGATTGATCAACAAAAGTGTGTTTGGTGTGGTTATTGCATTGCGTTCTGTCCTTTTCATGCTCTGGACTTAAGGAATAATGAAAAAAGAGTAATCCCAATAGTAGAAACAGGGGTTTTTCATCGGCTGATTCAATCAGGTCAAGTAAAAGTAAAAATTGAAGATGCAGTTGGGAGATGCCCGGGATGCCAAATCTGTGTTGCGCAATGTCCACAACAAGCACTCGAATTAAGATTTGTAGAGAACATCCCTCGACTATATGTTGACTATTCCAAGTGCGCGGGGTGTGGTAGTTGTGAAGTAAATTGCCCTATGGGAATTATTGAATCTAAACCTGTTTTTGAAGGATTTTTGGAGATAAATATGAAACATGCACAAAATTTTCGTCAACAATTGTCCAAAATCTGTCCCTTAGATTGTTTTATACTAGATGATAACGGAAAACTGCAGTATTTTGATCATTCCTGTATTCTTTGTGGTGCCTGTATTCATATTCCTAGAACTCCAGAGGACATGATTGTAGTACATCGAACTAAAATGCGATTACAGGCCGGTTATTCTGAAAATGTAACAGAGGCAATAAAAAAGACATTCCTGAAGTGACAAACACTGGTTTTTTCCCAAGAAACCTGAACTCAACCGAATTGGAACTTATCAAATTCTGTAGATTTTTAGCAAAATAGCGAAAAATTTCTCAAAATTCTCCAATTGGCTGAAGAAATTAGCCAATTGCCTGATGAAAAACAAAACTTAGCGACAGAACGCTCCAGCCTAGATATGCCTTTTTGGCTTACACTTGGCCAACTAGATAATTACTTTGATACACCAACTGTGACTCAAGAAGTAGAACAGTGGCGTACTGCTGGTTCTTATCTTAGGTTCTCCTTGTTGCCGAATTATGATCATACGGTGGATTTCACTGGTGCACCAGGATATAGGGGAACGCCTGGCAATATTCAATGGATTACAAGAACATCAACCTTCTGGGAATGGATGTTTTCACAGGTTAAAGATACACCTCACAATTATGAATTAGCTGTAGTAGGTAGCCTAGAAACTGGAATGTATAGTGGTGGCGCGGTTGGTGGGAATCCAAGTCAGGATTGGGAATATAACATAAAAGGTTTTTACGAACTTGGAACTGTAGTAAATATTACTGCAAGAACTCCAAATACAGGGGAAGTATTCATCGGTTGGACCGTAATTGCCGGTACAGTTTACGAACATACAACTACTTCACCAAGTAACAATACAGGTACATTTGGCGATGCCAGTGCTCTTAGTACAACTTTCACTATGCCATACAATGATGTAGTAATCACGGCTAATTATCAATAAAACAGAATAAAGCACATAACAGCCGCTATCTATTAATCTATTATCCTTTTTGTGTTCTTTAACTTGTTTCGTTGCATTTGCGAAAGAACAGGAAAGAATACTAGTCAAAATCTAAATTAATTGAATCATTCTAAGATAATTAATGGGATTCTCTGATTTAGAATTTGCCTTATTTCCTTTTTAAGTTTTTTATATTGTTCCAATAAAATAATCAATGTTACAGAATACTTTTTGTTTAATTTATTTTGAGTTAAATATTCTCTTAACGCAACAGTCCTTCCAACAGCTTCAAATAGGGCATCTGAGTCATTTTCTTCATCTGTAATATAAATTAATAATTCTCCGTCCTTTGTAATGACATTCGGATAATATTCCTCTGGAATATCTTCTGATTTTGGATTCAAATCAAATTGAAATTCTGCCTGGTGAAGTTTCTTTGTTATTTCTGTTTTACTTGCCATTCATCATTCACCAACCTTTGCTAAATATTTAATATCCTCGTCAACAAGCTTTTCTATATTAATAATTGAAACCATGGAATTAATTACCTTTTCTGGTATTTTATTAAGGTCATATTCTGGGAGCGTTAGAATATTATTTACTGAGATTGTTTTTTTTTCAATTATTTTATTTACTAAATCCTGCATTAGTATAACCTTTCCAAATCCCTTCCAAAGATTTTGAATAGATCTACCTTTATCTTTATAAAAAATAATTTTCAGCTCTCTCCACTCTTCAATGTCTTTAAATATTGATTTAATATCTACTGAATAACTTAAGTCTGAGAATGGTCGATATTGTGTTTCTATATCCGAATGGTCTTTTTTCAATACTTTTATGACCTCTTCTTCAAAAACAGCTTCAGTGGAATACATATACATCACAATATGTATTGAATTAAGTTAAACTTTTGCATTTAGAGAAATCGCTTCTATCAATTTCCCTTACACATCTGAAGGCAAAACAAGCGTTTTAATGGTCAGTCATGACCCGCGGCATCGCTCTTTCTTTGATTATGTACTAGAAATGCAAGATGGTGAAATTTTTTCTTCATGAATTCATTTTTTTCAACTTAGTTACCAAAAAAACCAAGTTTAGCAATAGATATTGGAAAAAATAAAGAGAACTCATACATTAGATTAGTAATTCTCATATAGTTGCGGTTTTCAATTTTTTTCTAAGGAAATTTCTGATCTCAATAGTTAAATTTGAAGATTCTATAGTAATCCGCCTTCCAAACAATTAAAATAATTTTTTGTTGATTCGTCAATGTTCACTTCTTTGTTGCGAGGTGAACGCAAAAACGGATAAACCTGTATCGTTTTACCTAATAAGAACATATGT
>JAEOTF010000529.1 GCA_016840025.1 Candidatus Hodarchaeota archaeon | reverse complement strand
AGACGATATATGCGTATTGGTTATGGATGGCCTAGTAAAGAAGAACTTAAGGGAGGTCTGGAATGTATTACGAAAGCCATTGAAACTTGTCTAGATTCTTCACAATAATAAATTTTGAGAGAAGAAGATCTTAATTCATTTGAATGCCATTAAAGGAATAAAAACACCAAGGAAAGAATTAAATGAAACCAAAAAATCAGGTAATAACATATGGTCATGCAACTATTAATCCGAGAGATGATGTTGTTGCTGGAAGTTATGGGACATGGACTCTGACCTTAACAGTTGGAACACATGGTATAGACGATGGAGGACATATTAAAATCGCTTGGAGGGACGTTACTAACTGGAAAACACCCCAATTTCATGAACCAACTAAACCTAATTATACTACTATCACAACAACTGGAAAGGCTGAATTGGATTTCCGTTTCGAGGGGGGCGGTTATATACGTCCTTGGAGACCCTGCATGACCATTACGATTTATGATGGATTTCTAGCTCAGGGAGACACTGTAACAGTAATTTATGGTGACACTAGTAAGGGAGGACCTGGATCTATGGCACAAACATTTGTGGAAGATAGTTTTGAATTCCGAGTTCTTGTCGATCCATTTGGAACCAACCAATACACAATGATCCATGATTCTCCTGTTTTAAAATTAATGGCAGGTAAACCAGAAGAACTGGAAGTAATAGTGCCTTCAGAAAGTGTAATCGGTAGTCCTACGTGGCTGTCGGTAAGAATAGAAGATAAATGGGGAAATCCAACATCACAGTTTACTGGAACCATAGCCTTTTCTTCCAGTGATCCTAAAGCAGCTCTACCAAAGCCTTTTACCTTTAAATCTGAAGATGGAGGAACTCATCGTTTTGAGGGGTTGACTTTTCAAACACCAGGAATTCATTTTGTTACTGTTTCTGATTTAAAGAGTAATGAATCAATTTCCAGTAATCCTATTGTGGTTCACGAAAAGCAGCTGGAAGTAGAGCTATACTGGGGTGATTTGCACGGACAAACAGAAGAAACTGTTGGTACAGGAACCGTTGATCAGTACTTCCGTTTTGCCAGAGATGCTGCTACACTTGATTTTGTATCTCATGTAGGTAACGACTTTCAAATTACCAAGGATCACTATAAAGACACACAAAGAGTAGTGAAAGAATTTCACGAACCTGGGAAGTTCATTACTTTTTTAGGGTATGAATGGTCAGGTAATACTCCAGCAGGAGGAGATCATAACGTTTACTTCTTAAAAGATGATCAACACATTCATCGCAGTAGTCATGCCCAAGTAGAAGATAAATCAGATGAAGAAACCGATCGTTATCCTATTTCGCGTTTATTAGATACTTTTCGAGGGAGAAACGATGTCTTAGTTATTCCACATATAGGCGGACGTCGTGCAAATTTAGATTACCATGAGCCTACTTTAACACCATTTATAGAAGTTTGTTCGGTTCATGGGCATTTTGAATGGTTTATTCGAGAAGCGATGGAAAAAAGAAGATTAAGCGTTGGTTTTATCGGAGGAAGTGATGACCATACGTGTAGACCAGGAGGTGCGCGACCTACTACAATGGTTGAAGCGGTGAATGGAGGATTAATGGGTACTTATGCTAAGGAATTGACCCGAGAAGCCTTATGGGATGCCTTCCGAAAACGTCATGTCTATGCTACGACTGGTAAAAGGATTATCTTACGTGTAACATGTGGTGATGCGATGATGGGAGATGAACTCACTATCAATCAACCCCCCACTATATCTGTGGAAGTTATCGGAACTACTGGCTTAGAAAAAATAGAGATTGTTAGGGGGGTGGATATAATATATGCACATCAGATGGTTCAGTCTGATTTATTATCTGATACAATTAAGATTATGTGGAGCGGTGCAAGAGTAACCACAAGACGAAGGAACACCGATTGGAGCGGGGAAATCAATATCGACAAAGGGAATGTCATATCTGCACAGGAATTCGCTTTTGATCTTCCAGGGGATGGAATTATTGAGAAGTCGGAGCAAAAGGTGCGATGGTCCTCAACAACCTCTGGTGATTTTGATGGCATTATCCTAAAATTGGAAGCATCAGAAGAAACTCAATTGTTTTTCAATACAAAACCTATTCAATTCTCTTTTCATTTAAACCAACTGAAGAAGCCTTTGATTGTAGAAGCAGGAGGAATTGAACAGAAGGTGGAAATGTCACGTATTTCTGGAAAAGAATCTCCTATTCACGTGGAATTTGAATATACTGATCGAGAAGTGAGACCAGGTGTCAATGCTTATTATATAAGGGTTCTACAAAGTGATGGAGAAAAGGCATGGTCAAGCCCAATCTTCGTTAACTATGAAAAATAATGATTGAAAATAGGAAATAATAATTTCATTAATTGATGTGGATACTTAATTAAGCTTCTAAGAAATCCAAAATCGCGTGATCTCTCGCTTTGTGAGGTTGAAAAACAATATCCACGTGGGTAGTACCTTTCACGTCCACTAATTTAACATTGGAGATCTTCTGAAGCATCTTTTCGGTCGCATCTTTTGGTAAAAGTATGACATCCGTACCTATAGGCTCCGTTGCACGCAGAATTAAGGTTTTACACGCAATTTTAGGATAGTATTCAGCGGTTCGGAGCAATATTGGAAGATCATTTTGACTTTCTTCCTGCATGTGAGTTAATTGTGTTCTACATCGCACTCCACCCTCTACTTCTTCTATTTCATGGCGAAAATTACTTTCCATCGCAGGAGACCAAGGTTTATTTAAAGGATACTGCTTTACAGTGTTTAAATAGGCATCAGGGGAAGAAAAAACCTTTCCTAATCGCCCATAAGAGGCTTGAACGGCAAGACCAATGTTTTGCCATTGTTCGATACTAAGTTGACCACCACTGTCTATAAGAATCAGTTTCTCTAGCTGATCTGGATGCTTACTTGCGAAGATCATCCCGATATAAGCGCCTAGTGACTGTCCCATGAGTACAATTCTTTCTATGCCTAGCTCATCCAACACACATCGAATATCACGAATATGGTGTTCAATAGAGTACCCTGTCCCAGGTTTATCCGAAAGACCCCTTCCACGCTTATCCATGGCAATAACACGGTATTTGGGGCTCAAAGCTGAAGCAATCAGATCCCAAGAACGAGAGTTGGCTAATTTCCCAGGAACACAGAAAACTACCTTTCCTTCCCCTTCCCAAATTGCCAGTTGAATAGTTACACCATCTCCCTGAACTCTTACCATTTTAGGTTTAGGCAAAGCCATCTCTCCTTATACTAATGAATATGTTTGCCTAAGAATTCTAGGACAATTTTGTTGAACTCTTCAGGTTTTTCCCAAGTAACTACATGTCCTGAATCAGGGATGATCACCATTTCTGAATTAGGCAACTTCTTATGAATTAATTTCGAATAAAAGGGAGGTTTAAGAAAATCACTTTCCCCTACAATGACGCAAGATGGAATATCAATCCTTGATAACTGTTCTGTGATATTAAGTTCTAAGAAAGCGTCTAATAGTTTAACAAAAGAGGGATAGTCTAAATCTGCATAACGAGCTTTCGCTTCTTCGAAGAATTTAGGATTATTTCGAATAAATGTTTCAGAAAAATTAAAAGGCAGTGTAGCTGAGAAAAAAAGGTCAGGGTCTGCTAACACAGACGCTTTTCTCCATAACATACCAACCTCATGAAGAATGTGGTTTGAATAAGAAACAGCACTACAAATCGTGAGACTCTTTAACATCTCAGGATATTTTAAGCCGAAAACCATACCTAATTCTGCGCCATAACTGATTCCAATGTGATGAACTTTCTTAATGCCTAATTCTTCTAGGAGTGCTTTCTGGTCTTCTGCATGAAGATCAAAAGAATAGGGGGCATCTGGTTTATCACTTTGACCTTGCCCACGCATATCATATAGAATTACGTGATATTCTTTTGAAAAAACAGGAGTTTGATTGAACCAGCTGAGTGTATTGGCAAAGATGCCATTTGCAAAGATTAAAGGCTCACTTTTCTCTTCGCCATGGATTTCATAATATATATCTATACCATTAGCATTTATCTTTGGCATAATGATCCCTCATTCCTCAATATTCCCGTAGTCTTCCCGAAGCCGGCGTTTTAAGATCTTACCCGCTCCTGAGATGTATGGAACAAAACTATCAAGGAATACAACTGATTTTGGTATCTTAAACTTGGCGAGTTTTCTGTCACAAAAATCTCTTATCTCACTTTCTGAGGTTTGTTGTCCTGATTTTAAGACCACAATGGCTCTTCCTACCTCACCCCACCTCTTATCTGGTACACCAATCACTTGTACCTGTTCAATTGCTGGATGTTCTTCCAAAACCCTCTCAATCTCTCGAGGATAGACATTTTCGCCACCTGAGATGAACATATCCTTCGTTCTGTCAACTACAAAGTAATAGCCTTCCTCGTCGACACGAACCATATCTCCGGTACCAAACCATCCATCCTCATCTAAAAGAGTTTTATTTTGTTCTGGTCGGTTCCAATAGCCTTTGGTTACTGTAGGTCCTTTAAACAAAAGCTCACCAACTTCATTAACGCCGCATTCTTTACCGGTTTCTGGATCTACTACTTTAGCGTCGATGAAAAAATTCGGAGTCCCAATACTTCCGATCTTACGTTCTGCATCCCAAGGATCTAGGGCAAAACAACCAGGACCAACTTCAGTCATTCCGAAGCCTTGTTTGAATTTGACCCCATGTACTTCCTTAAATTTACGGATGATGTCTAACGGTAATGGTTCGCCCCCAGAAGTAAGAAAACGGACACTACTAAAATCAGTTACCTCAAAACTTGGGCTATTCATCAGCATTCGATGTTGGGTGGGAACTGCAAAGAAGAAATTAGGGCGTTCTCTATTAATGAGTTCTAGTACGTTCTCTGGATCCCACCGTTTCATTTGAATGACCTTACCCCCTAGAATAAAGAGTGGCAAAGGATATACATAGAGCCCACCTACATGAAACAAAGGAAGATGATTGATATAGGTATCACCAGGTAGGATATCACGAACAGTATTGAGAGTATTGAAAGCAACATGTTGATAGGTTATTAATGCTCCCTTAGGTAGTCCAGTAGTTCCACCTGTAAAAACAATGCCCATAGGATCATCATATGCCATTTTTTGAACAATTGGAGGATCAACTGATGATTCTGAGACTGCATCTTCATAGAACACAGCATTTTTAGGACCATTATCATCCGAACTCAAAGCTAGATAATTCTCTACAAGAACATCTTGTTCAAATTCAGTTACAACGCTTGAAAAATCTTTATCATAAAGCAATACATGTGGTGAAACATCTTTTACTAATTCTGCCATTTCACGAGGTACTAAACGCCAATTAAGTCCAACAAGTATCCCACCGCATTTTTGACACCCAAAAAAAGCTTCCCAATATTCCACAGTATTATGAGCTATAACACACAAACGATCCCCTTTTCTAAATTTTAACTTCTGTTGTAAGTAATTTGCGACTTGATTCGCTCGTTCATTGAATTTTCTATACGTGTAGCGTCTATTTGTCTCAATATCAACAAGAGCCTCAACTTCAGGTGAAAATACAACCCGTTTTGATAAATAATCGAATTGATTAACCAAATGATCAACCCCGTGCTCATAATTTCATCAAATGAAGTATGAACTTTGTTTTATCTTACTTTATATTTCCTTCTTGATCTTCTATTTGCCTTTTAATCATAAATTAACTGCAGGTACCTACTGTAGGAAATCTAAATTGTGAACAATTGGCTCTATTGTTGATTCATTATTCTTTCAACACAATTTTCTTATCCTATTTTTTTGAATATTTTTTTTTACGTTAAAAGCCCTATTAAACGCAATTTTTAAGTGCTTAAAGAGTACAAAGCTAAAATAAACAAAAATATAGCTATTTACAAGCTCTATCATTAGTCAATAACCAATTATTACAAAGCCTTATTAGATTTGTAGCTTTTCTGCTTGAATGTGAATAGGATGCAGAACTTTAAAGAAAAAATCACTGTCAATCCAAAAGTTTGCGGTGGAAAACCTGTGATTAAAGGAACTCGGATTCCTATTTATATTATTATAATGATGCTGAGAGATGGAGCGAGTTTTGAATACATAATTGAATGTTATCCCGATTTGACAGAAGAAGACATCCAAGCAGTATGGGATTATATGATTCATTTAGTGAATCCTGATGGTGAAGGAATACCCTCCCTAACTCAAAAGACCTAAGTGACGGACCATTGAAACTCCTTGTTGACGAAAACATTACTGAACCAACTGTTATACTACTCAAACAATTAGGGTTTGAAATTATACGATCAAAGGTGGTTTTGCATAAGGGAGCTGATGATGAGGACATCTTTGCTTATGCATGCAAAAATCAAATTCCTCTACTGACACATGATCGTGGATTCGGCAAAATTTACATAGATTCCGCAAAAACACTTATTACAACCATCATTTTACGAGAAGTTAGTCCACATCCTAAAGCAACTAATAAATTACTGCGGAATAGATTATCTCAACTTGATTTACAAGCAGAGGATGTTAAAGGAAAACTAATACTTATTGCTCCTGCGAGTACCCGAATACGTGATAAAACACACTATATTTAACTAATTTCATTAGTCAATTGTGATAGTTAAAATCCCTCTCTCCTACCACCATTTCAGAACAGCAGCAGCCATATTGAACCCGCCTCCAGAAGAACAAAGTGCAAAAACTTCACCATTGCCTTCTCCTACTGGAGGTATTTTTCCTAATTGAACAGCATCAAACATCGCCATTGGGATACAGGCTGAACCTGTATATCCCCACTTCTCCATGATTGTATGAGTCTTATCTATGGGGACTCCTAAATCCTTCATAACCCCTATAATGGTATTCTTGTTTACTTGAGTGAAAAAAAAGAAGTCCACATCTTCTGGAGTGAGATCTGCTTTTGCCAAGCAATCCTTGGTAAGACTAGGCCAATGAATAAGATTGGTTTCTGCTGGAAAACGTTTACGAAACGCTACATGATGTTGATGATTCTTAATTGCCTCAACTGTCGGAGGTTCCATAGTTCCCCCTACATAGATACCGAGGTGATCATGAAAAACCCCATCAGCGATCAGTTTGGATGTTAAAATCCCTTCTTTCTCTTTTGAAGCTTTTAGGACAAGTCCAGCAGCACCATCTGCAAATAGGGTACAGGTGTAATGATCGGTCCAATCCACAAATTTTGTCATCCCGTATCCTGATATCACAAGGACATTCTCAATCGTTGGATCTGTTCTAATATAACGTGAACCAACATCAAGACTGGTTACAAATGAAGCACAAGAGCAATTAACATCAAAAGTTCCCGCATTCTTTGCACCTAACTTGTATTGAATTGCAACAGAGGTAGCAGGGGAGAGATAATCAGGGGTGTCGGTACCCAATATAATAAGATCCAAATTTTCGGGCTCGATTTCAGCTTGTTCTATAGCTTGTAATGCTGCAGGGACACAAAGATCAGATGTTGTCTCATTCTCTTCCATTACATGCCTTGATCGAATACCGACATTTTTCTGTAGCCATTCATCGGTCCCAGGTCTTTTAAGCATTTTTTCGATCTCTTTATTGGTAATGACCCGTTCAGGGACATACATACCTAACCCAGCAACAATTGCAGACCGATCCACTGAATTCACCAATCCTATCCGACTTGGAATGTGTAATTAACTTATTTCTCTATGATATGCTACGCCCAGCCTCGACATCATCCAAGAAATCTAAAACGGATTTGTTAAAGTCATCATATCGTTCAATAAAGCTTAAATGAGGTCCATTCTCTATTAATACTAGTTGAGAATTAGGAATTTTACTATGCAATACCTCAGCATTCTGCGGTGGAACCATTAGATCATTAGCGCCGTGTATAACAAGAGTAGACGCTTGGATCTTACTAGCATCATTTTCTGTGTCAAAATTCTGACCTGCTTGCGCTTGGTGTAACCGGGCATAAAGAGGTTGAGGATTCTCCAATGCCCATTTATTTGTCTGTCTTATTAGGTCTCTATTCTCTTTGAGAAACTCTTTAGAATATGCAACGCTTCGTCGCATCTCCATTGCCTGTTCTAAAGAAATAGTTTCAGTTGGAGAGGCAAACATCATAGCTAATGTTTTATCATTCCTCGGGATAGCGCTATTTTCACCTGTACTTGTTGAAACTAGAATCAAACTACGTACTTTAGTTGGATATGATAAAGCGAGTTGTTGAGCAATCCAGCCTCCCATAGAAACTCCAAAAATGTGCGCTTCTCCTATTCCAAGAGCTTCCATAAGCCCGTTAGTGTCATCAGCGAACATTTTAATAGTATATGGTGAATCTGGTTT
>JAEOTF010000528.1 GCA_016840025.1 Candidatus Hodarchaeota archaeon | reverse complement strand
CTATATTTATATTCGTAACCGTGGTAAAGGAGAAGATTGGCGATATAAACGATGGCGTGAGAATTGGGGTAAATGGTTTCTCCCAAGAAGCTATTTACAAGTTTTTATGCTTCAGGGTGTTCTTCTAATGCCTATAGCGACATCAATAATTATTGTCAATAGTGTGTCTTCAACAGATCTAACCCTTATTGATGGTTTAGGCGTTATAATTTGGGTAATTGGATTTACTTTTGAAGCAGGTGGAGATTGGCAATTATCTAAGTTTAAGAAAAATCCAAACAACAAAGGTAAGATCATGACTCAAGGGTTATGGCAATATACTCGTCATCCCAACTATTTTGGAGAAGTTACGATGTGGTGGGGCATCTTTCTTTTAGCTTCAGTTGTAGAATTTCCTATAGGATTAATTTCTGTTATTAGTCCTATCCTTATCACATTCCTTATCCTGAAAGTTTCTGGAATTACAATGCTTGAAAGTAAGTATAGAGATAACAAAGAATTTCAAGAATATGCGAAAAGGACAAATGCGTTCTTTCCATGGTTTCCTAAGAAAGTAGAAACAATAGATTAGGAATTTAACTAGGGAATGTAAATTAAGGTATGATTCATTTGATAAATAAAGATATGGAACAATATTTACATGAGATTAAGATACCCATAAGATTGTCTTTTCTCAATAAATCTGGTTGGCCTATGATTGTTTCTCTGTGGTTTGTATATGAAGATGGTAAACTTAAATGCGCAACAAAAGAAAATGCATTTGTTGTAAAATGTCTCCAGAATGAACCACGTTGTGGTTTTGAAATAGCTGCAGATATTCTTCCTTACTGCGGAATACGAGGTAGAGCACAAGCAATAATCAATAAAAAAGACGGTGTAAGGATTTTACGAATTCTATTAAATCGCTACCTTGGTAGTGAAAATTCCTCAATAGCGAAACTTTTGTTAAAACAAAGCAGTGAAGAAGTAGCTATAGAATTAATACCCGAAAACCTATTCTCATGGAACTTCAATAAACGTATGGAAGATGCAGTATCCGAAAAACGGTCTTTACTATGTCCATAATTCTTTAAAAGCAAGATTAACCACCTAATATTTATTTTATTCTAGATAAAGCCCCTGATTCCCCCTATCCTATTTTATTGATCCAAGTGTGGTTTTTAGACTAATTATAATTAGAATGGGATTCTATCCGTATTAATTTCTTAATAAAGTCCGTACACCAGCCTTACTTTATATAAATCTCCATACCAGTACCAAGAAGAAATAAAAATGGCAAATATTAAGATAAATATGATCATAAGAGTGGTTGATGTAATCCATTCAGGTTGATTATTTGCAGGAACAATAATAAGTATTATTAAGTTTAATACAAACAAACCATAAGATATTAAGACTCCCGCCGATAACATTAACGCTCTTTTCCAACGATTTTGGAGTAATAATGATTCTAAGTCATATTTAAGACCCGGAACATATGCTATCTTACCTATAATTCTGAATGGAAATGGTGCTTTACGTAAGGCAGTAGGTGCTATAAAGATATTACTTGTACGTATTTTTACAAGATTTCCGACAATATAGTGTGCTGGTACATGTAAAAAATAAGTTTGAAGGAAAATAATCGCAAATAGCAGCCCATATCCCATGATTTTGTTATCAAAATTAGGATATATAATAAACCACATTCCTAAATACAAGAACTCCAGAATTACCCCTATGAAGAGCAAGAACCACGAAAATCTGGGGGATAGAATCATTGAGGGCGACCATTTCTTAAATAAATACTTATCAACATTATCCAATGCTTTAATTGTTGATAGATCTAATTCTGAAGGTTCTTGATTTAACGCCCATTTTCTTATTTTCAAAAAACTAGATCGTTCTTTTTTATTTATGGTTTTTTAAGCGAAGTATTTTTTGATATTTGACTTATTTGTTGTGAAATTAATGCCATTATGAATACCTTCTTTCTTATGTGTAAATACAAATATTTAGGTTGATTTTTTTTCTCTATTGGTGTTTTATTTCAAATTTTTCTTTATTATGGTCTCCAGCTCCCTAATTTTATTTTCCGTAATAGATCCCACTTCCTGTTGCAGAATCTTTCCTTCTTTTGTCAATAAAAATATATAGATAGTATCTTCGGAGCTAATTTCCAATTTCTGTTTGAATTGCTTCTTATTGATGTATGTTGTGATTGTTCTTTCACGTGCTTTTCTAGAAGGGATCCCTGCACGCATCCCTCCATCTATTATAAACCGCATCAATAAATAACCCTTAGCTAAAGTTGGTACTTCATAAAATTTAATATCAGTATAGATTTGGGTGAGTTTTTCTAAGTAAGGAATCCATTCGTCTACTAAACTTTGCTGATATTGTTTGAAAGCTATAATAACAATATTGAGTTTTCCATCTAAATCATACGGTAAAGTGAATTTACGTCCTTCTAGATTTGATCCTTTAACCTCAGGGAATATGTTTGTCATTATTGTATCAGTCATAATTAACATTCTGTTATTAAAGTTCAAAGTGGTTACTATTAACAAGTTATACAAATTAAATAATTTTTAGATAAAGTAGAATTAAGAATCATTTTATAATGGAGAATTTCTATGTCAAATCAAATTGAAACTGCTATTTTAGGTGGAGGATGCTTTTGGTGTGTTGAAGCAATTTTTCATCAGGTAAATGGTGTCGAAGAAGTGATATCTGGCTATTCAGGCGGACATGTGGAAAATCCATCCTATGAAGCAGTTTGTACTGGTAAAACAGGGCATGCAGAAGTCATACAGCTAAAATTTAATCCTAATTTAATTAGTTACAAAGAAATTTTAGACATTTTCTTTTTTATTCATGATCCAACTACATTAAATCGACAAGGTAATGATGTTGGATCACAATATCGGTCAATAATCCTCTACCATACCCAAGATCAAAAAAGTATTGGAGAACAGGTAATTAAAGAATTGGAAATGAAAAAACTATTTTCAAATCCTATTGTTACCGAGATTGTGGAATATAACACATTTTATCCCGCAGAGGAATATCATCAAGAATATTATTTTAGAAATATGAATCAACCTTATTGTAACGTGGTTATCTCTCCAAAGGTTACTAAATTCAGAGCAAAATTCTTTAAAAAATTAAAGAAGGGATAAAATCAACAATCCGTGTTAATTGCTAAATCAATCATATATAATGGTGATTAAATGCCCCATGTTGTGATTCAAGGAGATCTTCACCTTCCAGATATTTTCAAGCAATTAGATCTTTTCGTCATTAAAACTGATTCTAAAATCATAAAAACTACAAAAATATATCTATCTAAAGACATTTCATCGATTTTAATAGAAACAATAACAATAGATATGGGAAAAAGAATTTCATTTCTCTCTATGATCAGTCAACGTAACGATGGGGTAGTTGTAAGACTCTATCCTGGCACTAATGTTGAAAAAACAGATTTAGTAAAACAATCCTTATCTGAAATTGCAAAAAAGATCTTAATTCTTTTTTCAGAGAGTAATATAGGAAAGACAAACCTGCAGGACTTTTTTATATAATATTCTTAATTTGAACTAGTATTATTTCAGAGATAATATCGCTTGAATTAAAAAAGTAATCATTTAAGTACCCATTACCACCAATTTGGGCTTTATATATTAAATTCTTCATTTCTGAGAGATTTTCTGTCTACTTTTCCTATACCTGTTTTTGGTAATGAATCTCTGAATTCTACTTTTCTCGGAACTTTATATTTCGCTACTTTGCCCTCGATTTTCTTAAAAAATTCACTTTTTGTAAGGGGTTGATTTTCTTTGAGGACTACATAGGCTTTAGGGATCTCTCCTCGATATTCATCAGGAGAAGCGACAAGTACAACTTCCTCAATCTGTGGTATCGTTTCTAGTATAATTTCTTCTACTTCAGAGGGAAAAACTTTGTATCCCGATACATTGATCATATCTTTTTGCCTGTTAACAATAAAGAAAAATCCATCCTCATCCATATATCCTATATCACCGGTACAAAGGTAGTGTTCTTTAATTACTAATTCTGTATCTTCTTTTTGTTTATAGTACCCTTTCATAACTTGGGGTCCGTTAATGACGATTTCTCCAATTTTATTTGGCGGTAATTCTTCATCATTTTCTAAGGATCTAATTTTTATTATAGTATCTGGGAGTGGAATACCAATACTCCCGAATCTTCTTTTTTCGGCTTCCATAGGGTTTGCTGTTACTGCAGGACTGGTTTCAGTTAATCCATACGCCTCTACAACAATTGCCTTCCCAAAATTTGCTTCAATTCTTTGACCTAATTCAATGGATAAAGGGGCTCCACCTGAGAAAATCACATCAAGAGAGTTTAAGTTATACTTGCGAAATTTGGAGTGGTCAAGAATAGCTCGGAAAAGTGTAGGTACTCCATGGAAATAATTAATTTTATGCTTATCAATTATTTTGAGAATCATCTCAATATCTCTAGGATTTGGGACTAGACAAATGGTACTTTCATATTGTGCTGCTGATAACATAACAGCTGTCATTCCAATAACATGAAAAAAAGGAACTGCTCCAAGAAAACTCTTGTGTTGCCCTTCTGGATGAATTATTATCCCCCATTCCCGCAATTGGAGCATATTGCTTACAATATTCCTATGTGTAAGCATAGCTCCCTTTGGTATACCAGTAGTTCCTCCTGTATACTGTAATACCGCAATATCTTCTTCAGGATTACATTCAATTGGTTTCTTAATAGCTTCATTCTCTTCTATCAGCTTAAAGAAGTTTGTTGCATTGGGTATATTTGGGCTCTGTGGTATTTTCCGTAGTAATTTTGCTAAAATCCTCTTGATAGGAGATAGTAAATCTCCAATTGAAGTTGTAATAATCTTTACTAAATCATTACATTCCTGACAAACCTCTTCAAACTGAGGATAAAGTAAATCCAACAAAATAATTATTTTGACTCCTGAATCCTTTAATTGAAATTTTAAATCTTCAGAACCATAAATAGGTGAGATTGGAACAACTATTGCCCCCATTTTTAGAATACCAAAAAATCCTATAACATATTGAAGTATGTTAGGCATAAACAAGCCAACTCGATCCCCTTTTTCTACACCTAACTTTATCAGGGCTGCCGCTAACTTATTTGCCATATGATTTACTTCTGCATACGAATATTCGATTCCTAAAAGAGATAAATATGTTAATTCCGAATTTTTGTCTACAAGTTTTTCAAATTGCTGATGAATGGTAATCGAGGGATAGTTAAGCTTCTTCTTTACTCCTGTAGGCCATAACCCATTTAATCCCCTTCTCGTCAATATTTTACACCTGTAGAATACTTATTTCTACTTGTGGTAGATTTTTTAATTTATCCTATTATTAATTTTTTTTTACAGAAAAATAGTTAATTTTTTTTATTTAATCAAATTTTGGAAAATGCGGAGTTGGAAAATTATGTCTTCTACTATTTCAACTAATAAAGAAGGAAATATATCACCAATATCATTTCCATATTTACGTAAATTTAATATGACAATGGGAATATTGCATTTAATACAAGGATTGTTAATGTTAACCCTAAGTTTCCTATTGGAGTTTGAACGTGATATCTATACCTTTTATCTCAAATTTGAAGGGGATTCACAATCAGGTTTTACAATTACACCAAATCCAGAGATATTGTTTACATTCTCTTTTGTAGGTCCATTAATTGCCTCATTCTTACTCTTGTCTGCAGTAGCTCATTTACTGATTGCTTTTCCTCTTAATAATTATTATGAAGAAAACCTTCAAAAAAAGATGAATTCAGTCCGATGGTTTGAATATGCATTATCAAGTTCAATTATGATCGTATTTATTGCGATTTTATTCGGAGTTTGGGATTTTTGGGCTCTTACAATGATTTTTGTTCTTAATGCGCTCATGAATATGTTTGGTTTATTAATGGAAAAGCTAAATCAACAGAAGGATAAAACGGATTGGACTCCCTATATTCTTGGAGTTATTGCGGGTATAATACCATGGATTGTGATTACGGCTTTTTTCATCAACATTACTGTCGTTGATGGTGAGGTACCATGGTTTGTTTACTGGATTTATTTTGTAGAATTCTTCTTTTATAATACTTTTGCGATAAACATGCTTCTACAGT
>JAEOTF010000527.1 GCA_016840025.1 Candidatus Hodarchaeota archaeon | reverse complement strand
CATCAGTTTGTGACTCTCCTCAAATATAAGTTGGAATGGCAGGGCAAACACTTAGTCCAAATAGATCGCTTCTTTCCGTCCAGTAAGACTTGTTCGAAGTGCAGCTATATCAAGCACGATCTAGATCTGAAAGATCGGACATGGCAATGTCCTGCGTGTAACACGGTACATGAGAGAGATCCCAACGCGGCCAGGAATATTCGTACCGAAGGCAAGCGAATTTTGAGGGAAGTCCGTTACGTGAAAATAGTTAACCCCTCTACCGCGGGAACCGCGGAAAGTTACGCCTCTGGAGAAAATGTCAGACTTCTTCTGAAGCCGTTTTCGAGGAATGAGGAATCCTCCTCTTTCAAGAGGAGGTAGTTCAATTTAGATTAGGTT
This sequence comes from Candidatus Hodarchaeota archaeon, assembly GCA_016840025.1. Next base: position 4,701 of record JAEOTF010000527.1, on the reverse strand, counting down.
AGATTATTTTTGATATTTTTAGGAATTTTTAGAATACATTATATACTAGTAGCTCAATCCTATTAATTGAAAAATTAAAAAAGAAATATTATACCATATGGAGAAGTAGAACTTTATTATTAAGCACTTATCCGATAATGCCATTAAAATTAGAAACTTCACTTTCTTTCTACATTGTTCAATAATTCTCTTTATTGACACACCAAATTCTTCTACTAGGTATATCAAAGAAATTTGGAACCATGCCAACCATATATGGACATAGTGAAATATAATGCCTTTAAGATCACCACAAATGACTAATGTAATGTTTCGAGATAAAATGGCAAAAAACTTACGTAGAGAATATTTTAAAATCAATATGGAGTCAGAAGATGATTTTATTTTTATTAATAGTTGTGTCTCAAATTCAGACGTAGTTCACCCAAATTTAGAAGACTGTACAGGCATAATACGTTTGAAAATGATAAATTCTAGATGTTATTGGCTTGTATATGTCGTCATACATGAATTAGTTCGTAATCAAGGAAAAGGGACCATAATGTTAGAAGAACTTATTCGCTTTGCAGATGAATATAACTTAACATTGAGATGCAATATCTACCCCCATTTAGGATTAGATCAAACTATAGATATGGTTTGGTTAACTCAATGGTATCAACGATTCGGATTTGAAGTTAAAGATTATTTACCTATACCGTCTGTTAATAGATCACCTAAACTACATATACCTGCAATTTAATCACTAGATAATCGCCTACAACATAAAGACTTTTTATTTAGTGATCTTTTTGGGAGCCAAAAAAGCGAAAAATACAGAGTTATTGATAACCTAACGCTTCTCATTTGTTTGAAGTTGGTTTCAACCAAACTAGTCTATCATCTATATCGACAGTTTCTTCCGACAAGAAAAAGGGAAAATTTATTCTGTTTCTTTTTTGATTCCCAAACTCAACTTCAATAACACATTCGACTTCTTCGTTGACAGGTACAATCTTATCTTCGAAATCAACGGTAGCCATTAACGTCACGTCCGTTGACGCTCCCGCTTCAACAACAATCGGATAATTTGGCTGTAAAATGACATATCCTTCCTGTTGAAATTTTTTCCAATCAATCAAGGGCGCTATTGTTGAGTCCAGTTCTTTTAGTCGAGCTTTTCCGTCAAAGTCCACATACTTGGTTTCTCCGTCCTTTTTAAAACCGATCTTGATCTCTGTTATCAATCCTTTATTGGCCCCTTCATTACTAAAGATCAATGGAAAACAAAACAACATTGCTTCTTCGTATTGCGAGGCAATAAACCCAAAATTAACTATTTTGCTAGGGTAAATATCTGCGGGCTTATTCATCTTATACCAATTATAAAGCGATAATAATGCACCAAAAATCGCAGGAATTAAGCCTAGTATGCCAATTTCAATACCAAAAACCTCTACCATGGAGTTCACTTCCTAACAGTATTATTGTTATTGTAATAGTATTAAGATATTGTAGTAGTTATTGTAGTAGTATTAAGAATTAAAAACAGTAGTATACTCAAAATAGTAAAATTTCTTATTAATTTCATTGAAACACCTCAAAATTATTATTGTTGACCGAAATCAATTGTATGATTTCTTTAAAAAGTATAACAAAAATTAACCATTTACATTAATATGTAGGAGCTGGTAACTTGAAATTTCTAAAATATTTTTGTCTCTTTTCACTAATATGCTTTCCTCCAACTATAAATTGGGGAGCAGGTGATCTAAGCATTCCACCAATAATTCATGCCTACAATAATTCTCTATATTCCCCTCATAAAATCACTACTGAACCATCGGATCAGCTAATTGTTTCTTTAGACAGAATTTATATAAAAGACGATTCGGATCCTTTCGGTTCAGGAGAAATTTACATATTATACGACCATATATATATTTCATCTACAAGAATACCTACTTCTGGGACTTATTCCATTTCTGACGGCGAATATGAAGATATTAACGAAATTGTCTATGATTATCCCTCTTCATCCAGCTTCAGTCTTTCTATTGAAGTCTGGGATGATGATTTCCCACTTTCAGATGAAATGATAGTTTATTTAACAAATACTATAATTTTTGAGAACAAAACTACTAGATATTATGGAGCTGATGGAGATATAATTCTGACTGTTACCGCTTACAGGACGTATTATGCGCCAACGATTATTAGCTCACCATCAATCACAACTTATCAAGAGGGTACTACTGATCATTGGTTATATTGGAAAGCTAGTGATGATAATCCAGATGTTTACTATATCTATCGAAACGGTACCGAAATATCATCTGACTATTGGTATTCTTATACCAATGTCTCACAAAATATCGATGGCTTAGACCCTGGAACTTATAACTTCACAATTAAATTTAAGGATGATTATGCTTTAGAGGTAACTGATACCGTATATATTACTGTGACAGAAGGTGTGAGTGAATTTGGAAACAAAATAATTACTACCATGTTAAGTTTAATTGTCATCTCTGCAGTTTTTTATAGAAAAAAAAGAAAAAACTTGTGCTAATCAGTTCAGTTACGGATTTTTGATCCTGTAACACTCTATTTGTATGTTATCTGCATATTTATAATTTATGTGCAGTTGATTTGCAACTTATTCGCATTCGCACACCACAATTGACCGTTTCAGTAAAGAATTACAATGAAATTTCTTATTGACTCTCAGAATTCTCTTCTTTTAAGTTATCTATTACAATCGAAATTCATACTTTATGTGTGAAAGTTTTGCAATGACAATAAAATATCCTTCCAATTATCGTCTTTCAGAATCTATGAACCTAATTATTGAATAGATTGAAAATAAAAAAGGAATTTCGTCGAGTCCCACTTTTCAAGTTTATTAATTCTGATCCCTCAATAAGATCGTTCTCAATATAGCTTGCTAATTGATTAGTAAGCAAATTCAAGATCATTCCTAAAATGAAGGTATTTTAACAATTTATATTCTGTCTTCCTTATTCACTTGATAGTTAATTTAATTCATAAAATAAAATGACTGAATTAGGACAATTGATGAAGATTTATGTAGAATGTTTTAAAAAGGGCAACAAAAGGCAAGGGAGGGAGAAGTTAGAACTTCTAGAAAGGTGAATATTATGGGATATCGTGATCGTGGACCAAGAGAAATGCATAAAGTAATATGTGCAGATTGCAATCAAGAAACAGAAGTGCCATTTAAACCCGATGGAGAAAGACCAGTTTATTGTCGTGATTGCTACCAAAAAAGAAAACCACGTAGAGATAGGTATTAAGCAAAGTAATACGCGCACTAGAGCGATTTATGAAGTGTCATACTTCATTTAGAGCATATTTTCGTTTTAATCTACTTTTTTCTTTTCATTTTTTCAATTATTTTTGCACTAAAACTCATCCATTTTATTCAAATTTTTCTTTAACTAAAAGAGAAGGAGATTGCGAAAATTTTGAAACGACCATTAAAATAGATTAGATTCAACTTAGTATACATTGACAAAAAAGATAGTATTTTTAGATTTTAACCAAATCTGCCAAAGAAGTCCCTTTCCTTCAGGTGAGGGATAAATTTGGCTTAATTATTGTGCTGCAATACGTATAGATAAATCATTTGAGGCTGCTAGACGAAATTTAAAACTCCTTATGAATTTGTAACCCAATTTTGAAGCAAGTCAAGATGTGGTACTTTCCTTTTGCTACTAAGTTTGGAACTAAGCTAGCAAATTCTTGTAATTAGACCATCGAATTCATCATCAAAGCTGAGAATATAGGAAATATCCTTATCTTTACTATGGGCTAAAAGTGTACAATCCGTAAAACTTAAGGGTCTTTTATGGTCTGCATACCTGTTGAATACTTCCCATGCTTTTGGAATTAACTCTTTAGAAAAAGGTTGAAGGAGAACAAAAGCATCTTCACCTAAAATATAATTATATACTTGTATCACTAAGGATTTTCGTTTGGTTCTCACCCATGCTACTGTGATGGCTTCGTCTAGAACATAATCCGTAGTAATCCTAGTTCCATAATTTCCCTTAAGCAAATCTCCAAGCAATTCGCTAGCTCTAGAATGATTGTCATCATCTTTATTTGCCAATGCAACAAAAAAACAAGTATCAATTAGAGTTGACACTTCATTTCTCACCATAGAGGGTCTCATCTATTGTTTTTGAAACATTAGATGTAGTTTTTCCCCAAAAAGTCGCTTTAGTGCGAAGATTCGCAATTTCTTCGTCTGAAAATTTCTTAGAACCCGCTTGCAACTGATCTATTAAGAGATTCAGATTTTCGGACATGAATAGGACTGCGTACTCAAGAATTTCTTGTTGAGACAGGCTTTGCTGGGTGAGAAGATAGATCCGTGATTGAAGTTCCTTCAATTTATCCGTTTGGGAGAATTTTACCGTAGTCATCTAAGTATACCGGGTATATTCAGTATAATAAAAATATTAAAAACCTTTGTAAATCTTGTAAGTTATGAATAATTTATCCTTATTTCTTTTCCAATAAGACTTTTCTTTAGGTACTTTATATTGAGATATTTTACGTAAACTACATAATGGATAACGAAATCCATTGCTTAACAAGTAACTATTACGATTAACATTAATTTTATCTTCCATTCCACTTATTACTTCATACACCTCACCAATACTACCATCCATTTCTGGTATCCAATTATTT
>JAEOTF010000526.1 GCA_016840025.1 Candidatus Hodarchaeota archaeon | reverse complement strand
GCCTGTACGGTCTAAAACGCGTTAAAGCCCTGATTTGTTCAAGGGGCTGAGGCTTTTTAATCATTTGGCGGAGAGGAGTGAAAGTGAAAAAGAAGTGGGCTCCACGCCCCTTTGAGGGGTAATGTCCACGATTTTCTCACTTTTCGGGAACTGCTAAAGAAGTTCTTCGGCAGGAGTTTTGGGTAAATGGGAGGCAAAGAACGTGCTATCGAGAAGAGAACTCAAAAAAATTAAAAACACCCCAAATAGTGTTATTGAGATTAGATAACCCATATTACCTAAAGAGATTGAGATTATCCCTCTAAGTAAAGCAAAATTCGTTATTTTGTCTTTTAATATATATATAATCCCGAAATTAGAGGTAACGAATCTAAATTACTATGAGACATCTACAAAATGTTAAGAATAGTTATTAATAATTTGTTAACGTTAATTTATTACATCTAAGTTTTTGAATATGTGTTAAGTTTTATCTTCAAGAGAGCATAGAGATGCGAAATATCCCCATTTCTTTACTACATAGGGGCTTCACTATATTACTTCTACTGATAACTCTATTCTCCTCTACATTGTATATAACATCTCTGGTACCCCTATCTAGCGAAACAAGATCCATTAAGGCTGATGATTTATCGTTAAGATGCGCTGAAGATATAAACCATAGTAATTTCCAGATTAACGAAGAAAGAATATCACTAGACGAAGATTTCGAACGACCTTTTACTTATTCTCACGCTTACTTAGATAGTGATCAAAAACGGCATAAACTTTCCGTTTTGACTCCTCAAGGGTCACAAACTTCTTTCAAGGCGAAAAGCCTTGCTCAATCAGGAGAAGGGGAATTATTAATACTTTTAGTTGAGTTTCAAAATGTTCTCCATCAACCCGAGCATAATGATTCCTATTATCACACTTTACTATTAAATGGGACAGATTCCATGAAAGAATACTTTGAAGAAGTTTCTTTCGGAAACTATACAATCAATGGAACTATTTCGAACACTTGGATAAATAGTGATTACAATATGGAATATTATGGGGAAGATGGGGACGATATTGATGATAATAATGGTAATATTTATGAATTAGCTAGAGAGGTCATCCTAAAGGCGGATAGCTTAATTGACTTCTCCGAATTTGACACAGATGCAGATGGTATCGTGGATCATCTAATAATCATCCATGCTGGTCAAGGACAGGAGTATAGCCATAATTCTAGCGATATCTGGTCACATCGCTGGGAGATAAAGAATCCTCCAATTCTTGATGGTGTTTCTGTTGCAGGATATTCTATGCAATCTGAATTTAGTCCAATGGGAATTTTTGCTCATGAACATGGACATGATCTCGGATTACCCGATCTTTACGATACTACAGGATTGGGAAATGACTATATTGGATATTGGGGACTTATGGGAGATGGTGCTTGGAATCATGGAGGAAATCATCCTGCACATATGATGGCATGGTGTAAAGCTCAACTAGGCTGGATTACTCCATTAGATGTATCTAATAAATTTCTTAATTCCTCTGTAATTCCCATTGAGAGTGCTATAGAAGGCATATATGCATTAAAAATTCCTATCGCTGTAGATCGTTATTATCTTGTGGAATGTCGTAGAGAAACTGGATTTGATGCTTATTTACCAGATGAAGGTGTATTAATTACTTTAATTGATGAATTCAAAGCTTCTGGTGAAGGAATTGTACAATTAATAGATGCAGATGGTATTGCTATAGATATCTCTAATCCACTCTCAAATGCTGCTTTTGATATTGGTGATTTTGAAAATCCTGTGTTCTCGGATGTTCGGGAAGGATTGATAATAAAAGTGAAAGAAGATCAAGTAGATTCTTTTGTTATAGAAACAGATGATCGAAATCCTCAATTCTTAACAAAAACCGTTTTTAGGATTCCGTTAGAGCAAAAAATTAGAATTGAGTGGATAATTCCTAATATTACAGATGTTAATAACACTGAATTCAGATGGGGTATAGAACTATATTCAGAACAGAATTATTCAGGACCAGCTTCCCAAACTGATGACATTTATTATGTATAAATATCAATTAATTCTTCAAATTTCTACTATGGTGTTATCTATGCTGAGTTAAATAATGGAACTATACTTCTAAGCCATCGGATTTTGATTCATGCGTCATCCGAGTCCACAAGTATTCTTTTAATTGATGATGATGGAACAGAAAACTTTGAAACTTATTTCGAGGATGCATTGCGTCTCTTAAATTATGATTCTTTTATAACATGGGATATTAATAACCGTGGAACACCCCCTGTTGATTTATTGCAATATTTTTCCATTCTTATTTGGGAAACTGGAAAAAAATCGCCTACTCTTACCAGTAAAGATCGAGAGATCCTTACTACTTATCTGAATAGCGGAGGAAATCTTTTTATTACTGGACAAGACATAGGTTACGATCTTGAGGATATGGGAGAAATCCAATGGATGATAGATAATTTAAAAGCAATTTATGTTAATGACGATTCAGAAAATTATAGCATAAGCGGTATTAATGGTGATCCTATTAGTGATAAGCTTATTTTTAACATTAATGGGGGAGATGGAGCCAATAATCAAGATTATCCCTCGATAATAGCCCCAACGGGTGGTGCACATTCAATTTTAACTTATTCGACTGGTGATTCTGCTGCTGTAGCTTACGATGGAGATTACTCCCTAGTTTATCTAGCATTCGGCTTTGAAGGTATTTATTCCTCTAATTACCGGGTTACTCTAATGAAACGTATTCTGGATTGGTTTGATGGAACTCTTAATGTAAAAATAGAAAAACCTGCGTCTAATATAATTATTAAAGAACCTAGACAATTAATTGTTAAAGCTCATGGATTGGAAGGAATTCAAGCTGTTAATTTTCGAATTGGGGATGATAATTGGTATGATTTCACTACTAATTTCAATGGTTCCCATTATACAACATATCTTTACCCTGAAAACTTCACTAATTCCTATATACTTCAAGTACGAGCAGTTAGTAGGGCAACTAATGAAACAACTATTGCTCAAATCTATGTATATTCACCTATTACTATTATTCCCTATGAAAGTGAAATAACCATTGAAGAAGGGCAATATTTCCTTCTTAACTGGACAATTTATTTGTACGAAAATTTCCAGACAATTTTTTTCAGGATTTATCAAGATGATATTCAAATTAGAGGAGATTTATATAAAGATAGTACAACAATAATTTGGACGGCAACAGGGATCTCAGAGGGAAGATATAAATTTAAAATTGAATTTGAAGTCCAAATAGGTGAAGGAGAAAGTATGTACTATTCTAATAGTATCACAGTAATTGTCAATCCTCCATCAGAGACATCTCAACCCACAAATACATCTACAATAAATAATTCATCAACAATAGATACAACGATAATAAATACATCAACAATAGATACTTCTTCAATAACATCAAATATAAACTTCAGTTCTAATTCTAATGAAACTGCACAATCCAATAGTTTATTTGGTTTTGAATCTTTCTTCCTTTTATCCGCATTGTTTGGAACTGCACTTTTTCTACTTAGTAGACGAAAAAAGAAAAAAGATAACTAAAAGGATCATTGAGAGATTATTTATTGTTCATTTATCTTCGCATTGAAGAATTTATTGGACCCTTTTTTTCAAGATCACTCTAAAATACTGAAATTTTACCTAACACTTCTGTAGAAGTTTTTATCTTTTCGAGATACTTTGCAGATTGTGTCTCAAAGTATAATTGATACATTTCTTGATAAGGTCCTTCTTGGGAAACTAATTCATTATGAGTACCCATTTGTCTAACAAAACCATCTTCAAGGACCACTATAAGATCTGATTTCAAAATTGTTGTTAAACGATGAGCAATAACTATTGATGTTCTACCTTTTAACAAGAGATCCGTAGAATCTTGAATACGGCTTTCAGTATAGAGATCAACAGCAGAAGTTGCTTCATCGAGAATAATTAATTTTGGATTACTCAATAAAGCGCGTGCAAAGGAAATCATTTGCCGTTGACCTGCAGATAAGTTTCGACCACCCTCTTCTACAATTGAATCTAATCCTTTTGGTAACATTTCGATAAAATCGCGTGCTTGAACAGCATCTAATGTTGTCCATATCTCTTTATCGGATGCTTCTGGTTCTGCTATTAGCAGATTATCACGTATTGAACCTTTGAATAAGAGGACTCGTTGAGAAACAAAAGCGATATTATTTCTCAATGACTGCAAGTTATAATTTTGAATAGGTTGTGTATCAATGAGTACCTTACCAGCATTAATTTCATAGAATCTCATCATTAGTAGAGCAATTGTACTTTTACCAGCACCTGTATAACCGACTAGGGCTACTCTTTGTCCAGGTTTCACATGAAAAGTAACCTTTTTTATGATGGGAGTATCGGGAACATAAGAAAAATCTACATTTGAAAATTCTATTTCTCCCCAAAGATTGTCTGCAGTTAAAGAACTTGGTATACTTTCTTCTAATGGGTTATCCGATGTTATTTGCATACATCGTTCTAAATTGGCAAATAATGCTTGAAAACGATTATAATTCCTTGCTATCATGATCATAGGATAATAATAGTAATTTAAGAGAAATATAAAGAGAAAGAATGACGCGACAGTAAGATTCCCATTTTGAACCTGCCAACTGCCAACAACTAAAATACTTATAAGCAAAACATGCTTAAAAAAGTCATTAATCGGTCCAAAAACAAAAATTGCGAATCCGCGTTTAATAGAGGCGTTATAAGTAGATTCATTTAAATCATGAAATGATTGTAAATTAGTTTCTTCTCTATTAAATGCCTTACTTACTTGTATACTCTTCATATTTTCAGAAAACTTTTGGTTAACCTCAGAAAATCGTTTTCTCCACTTCTTTTCAACTCTTCTTTGATATTTTCTTAATAAAAGTGCAATTGTGAAGATTATTGGCATAAAAATTATGGAAGTAAATGTCAAGATTGGAGAGAAGTAAAACAAAATTCCGATCACTGCGACTAATCTCAAGAAAGAAGTGAGTACAAACGCAAAGGTGTTACCTGTGTCGTATAATTCTTGGATGTCGTTAGTAATATTCGAGGTGAGAACACCTGATTCGTTGTTGTCAAAGAATGACACTTTATTTTTTAAAACAGAGTTAAAAGTATCAATACGTAAATGACGAGTAGTACTAGCATTCAATCGAGTCATATAGACATATTGAATTGCGGTAGTAAACCAAAAAATTATACTGAGTATAACATACACAAAAATCGTGATAATAAAGTAATTTAATTGGGAAGAATTATCCGTTGAATCATTTAACCCCTCTATAATTGCTAAACTCTCTCTAAAGAATAAAGGAGCCGAAACTGCTAAACCCGTGTTAAATAATAATAGTAGAACTACTTTATTGAAAGTAGTTTTTTCTAATTTCACATATCTCCAAAGAAAGGATAATAATTCACGATCAGTATGTTTTCGTGTCATTTTGACTCCTCGATTAATAAGGGGGGTAATTCATAATGTCTATCGAATAATCTCCGATAATATTGATTAGAACGGATCAATTCCTCATGAGTTCCTACTCCAACAACTTCTCCATTTTCAAAGATTAAGACTAAATCAGCTTTAGCGATAATAGCTAAACGATGTGTAGTAATCACGGTTGTACGAGTTTTGAGGATTTCGGTAATTGCTTTCTGAATTTGTGCTTCTGTTTTGGCATCTAATGCTGAAGCTCCATCATCCATAAGGAGAATCGCAGGATTCATTAATAATGCTCGAGCAATAGATATTCGTTGAGCTTGACCTCCGCTTAATTTGACACCACCTTCTCCCACGATATTATCATATCCATTAGGTAGATTGGAAATAAAATCATGTGCTTCAGCAAGTTTAGCAACATTGATTACTTCTTCTTTTGTTGCATGAGGTTTACCAAAGCGAATATTCTCGAAAACTGTATCATTAAATAGAAATATATCCTGTTCTACTGTTGCGACCTGTTTCCGTAGGGAATTATTAGAATATTCGTTGACTGGTTTATTACCAATTAGGACTGTACCCTTGATTGGAACATATAGCCGTTGAATTAATTTCGTTATGGTTGACTTTCCTGATCCGGGTGCACCAACTATAGCGATTGTTTGGTTTTCATCTACACGAAATGAGACATTTGTCAATGCATTAGGCATGTCTTCTCGATATTGAAAGGTAACATTCTTGAACTCGATGATTGCGGGTTTTCCTGTATATAATGCTGAACCCTCTTCAAATTCACCGGTGTCGGGTTCGGTAATAATGGTGAAAATCCGATTGGTAGCGGCCTTGCCTGAGATGATGTACCAAGCAGTCCAATCAAGTTCATAAGATATCCCACGAAGAAAGGTGACAAAACCTGCAATAAGAACAACTTCTCGGAATGTAATAGTTCCTTCAAATGCGAGGTATAAACTTATTCCTATTAAACCTACAACATATATCGTTACAACTAATATAGGGTAAAACCATGCTCCTCTTTCACCCTCTCGAATTTTACTGACCTGGTGTTTTACTGTTTTGCGCATAAATATCTTTTCTGCCCAAGATTCAGCATTATATCCCTTAACTTCACGAATACCCGTTAAAAAATCCGATGTAACCTCAGATACCTCAGAAAAATCATTGAGGGTTTGTGTGGAAAATGAGATTAATCCCTTACCGTAAATCGCTGAGCTAATGAGGAAGATTATTAAAACTATCAGAGTAACGAGAACAAGCACCCAATGAATTAGAGCTGTAATATACAATGCAACTATCCATGTGGTGAGAATAGCGATCACAATACGAATACCAGGTGATAAAGCGATATTAACTGTACGTGTGTCACCAGTAGCTCGTGCCATAATTTGGCCTACGTCTTTTGAATCATGATAGGTAAGACTACGAAATTGTAAGGATTTAAATAATTCATAAGTCATGTCTGTTGTAATTCGATGGGCGAGAACTTCGTTTACAAAACATATAGAGAAGAAAACCATTGCTTGAAAGATGGCAAGGAAGAAAAGAAACAGCAAATCATTTCTTATTTCATTGACTCCTCCCCCTTGTATGACCTTGTCAATAATATCCGCTGTCATAGATATCGGATACATAAAGAGGCATACTTCGACACTTGAAACGATAAGAACAAATAGTGTCTTTCCTAAATGTCGACGATGTAATTTCCATAGCCATAGGAGTGCGCTCATTAGTCTCTAAAGTCCCTGATTTATCTTCATATTGTGTGAATAGAACTACCGCTTCTAAAATGAGTTTGGAAGGAAAAAAAATGATTATTTTAAAAATTCAGGTTAGAATCAAAACTGTAAAAAGAACTTTAGATAGCAGATTAAATTTTTAAGAAAAACCATTAAATACATTTCTTGACCTATTAATGAATTTTCCGATTATTAATATTTATTACAGTGAGGATTGACCATGTCTTTAGGATTCGTTCTATCTCTTGATTATTTGCCCAAAAAACAAGCTGCTGGGATTCTTCCTGTTCTTGAAAACGCAGGGTTCACACATATTTTTGTACCGGAAATCTGGGGTCGAGACGCGTTAACACAAGTGACCTATCTTGCGTCTATAAATGATTCTTTAACCTTTGGCACAGGTATTGTCAATATCTTCTCAAGAACCCCTGCTACATTAGCTCAAACTGCCGCCAGTATTGCTGAATTAACAGAAGGACGGTTTATTTTGGGTTTGGGGCTTTCTGGACCGATTGTTATTCGAAATTGGCATGGTATTGATTATTATGCTCAAGCACCTTTACAAAGAACTCGAGAATATTTTGAAATTATTCGTATGATCTTACAAGGGGAACGAGTAAATTATTCGGGTCAGATATTTAAATTGAAGGATTTTAAATTGTCTTTTGATGTAAATTACGATGTACCCTTATTCCTCGCTGCTTTAGGCCCTAAAAACTTACAATTGTCGGGAGAATTAGCTGATGGATGGTTTCCAATATGGTCACCACCTGATCAAATGAGGACTTTCTTTGATGAATTAGACAAAGGTAGAATGAGAAGAAGTAAGGATCTGAGTTCAAAGGTTGAAATTGCTCCTTTTCTTATTACTTGTGCATCAGATAGACCTAAAGATTTGAATCTTGTAAAAGCGCACCTTGCATATTATGTCGGTGGAATGGGAACCTTCTACAATGAATTAATGAAACGATTAGGTTATGTTAGAGAAGCAGAGCGGATACAAAAAGCATGGAAGGCTGGAGATAGACAAACAGCGACTAATGAAGTATCAGAGGATATGATGAATTCGATTGCGGTGACAGGGGATGCTGAAACTTGTCGAAATCGTTATGCACTTCTTAAAGAGAAAGGAATTACTCTCCCTGTTTTAATGCTCCCGTTCAGGTGCCCACCACAGCTTGCTTATGAAACTATTAAGGCCTTCGCATCATAAGCACCAAAATATGAATTGTTAAGTAAAATAAAGGTAAATGGTTGAGTTAGAGTGATTCATACTCTGTTTTTGGATCTTCATGGAGTCTTAGCAGATCCAAAGTTGATTCATCAAAATTATACAGAGAGAATTGCTGAAATTCTTACACCTACTGGAATTTCATTTAGCAAAGCGGAACAGATTCACGATCAAGCGTTTGATTTTTGGCTTGAAGAATTTGTTTCTATGGCTAGAGAGACTCGTTCTGCCAATGAAAAGGGTTATTTTTTAGTAAAAGCTAGAGAATTGGATGAAAAATACACGGAATTTATTCTTCAACATATTCCTTCCTCGTATATAGCGATGGATGAATTAAGATCTCAATTAAATCCTAAAAGTTTGGAATATCAGGCTGCTCGTCGGAAAAACGCGTTTTATCCTGAAGTGAAAGATACTCTAAAATCCATAAAGCGAAAGTTTGAAGGACGTATTGTTTGCGCAAGTGATGCCCATAGTCGCCATGTTCGGGGGTGTCTTGAAGCAGGAGAAGTGATAAGCTATTTTGATGAGATAATAGGATATGACATCGCACAATGCAATAAACTCACCCCTAAGAAATGTTTTTTGCATGAAATTCTAAAAATAACTAATAGTGATCCGAATACGTGTTTTATTGTTGATGACCGAATAGATACACTACAAGATGCATTTAACATCGGCATGAATGGCGCATTAATGGATAGAGAGAAACGATATATAGATAAAGTAAATAATTGGCCTAGGCTTTCGGATTTATCCCAATTGACTTCCCGACTTCTGTAAAGGAATAAAACTCTATAAATCATTAAACTGAAATAAAATTATTTTATTTCTGAATATAATTCTATTTCCTTTTATGGGAAAAAAGGGAGACTGAACTCTGTTCAGAGCTGGGAAACATTTTTATTTTATTAACCAGTTCCATTAATTAAGCAAATGGATTATGTTCATTATGCGAAATAGTCGATTTTAGTGAGTGTTATGCTTAAGAGTAATGAGAAGAGATGGACAGAAAGAGAGCTTCAAGATTTTAAATGGAGAGCGGTAACTATACCAATTAATGTTAAAATTCCAATTCATCAAACTGCCCTTCATTTAGAGAATGTTCTTGAAATAGTTCAGTCAGCGAAGAAGATAGCAGTTGCTGATTGTATATGTAGAACAAAACTCCAAAATTGTAATCATCTGGTGAAAGTATGTTTATCACTAAATGAAGCTGCAGAAACTAATGTGAGCCAAGGGAGATCTGAATTCATCTCAAAATCTAATGCTGAAAAAATTTTGTTAGAAACTCACCAAAAAGGCCTTGTTCATTTAGCCTTATATCTACCTGATGATAATGAAACACACACACAAGCAATCTGTAGCTGTTGTGCTTGCTGTTGTCATGTTCTTCAAGGCTTGCTACTAATGAATATGGAAGAACTAGTAAAGCCAAGTCCATATTTAGCAACTTATGATCAAGAAAAATGCATCAACTGTGGAGAATGTATTTCACGATGTCAATTTAAGGCTAGGACTCAAAATGATGAGGATAGTATAACCTTCAATCCAAATCTTTGTTATGGATGCGGTTTATGTGTTACAAATTGCTCAGAAAATGCAATAACAATGATTAAAAGGGAACTAGCTTAGTTAGAATGAAAAATATTAGTAGACAAGAATTGTAGAATATTTACAAAATATTTTGGTATATGTAGATTTACCAGAATAAATAGATTAGAAACTGTTAATTAAGTACATTCTATATAACCAACTTTACCCATTTTATTTACTCTTATGATGCTGAGGATAGATTTTTCATTTGTACATGTTTTTATTATTTTAATGATGAATGCTTATTATGAAACTATATCCCCTCTGTGTCTATCAAACCAGTTTTTTTAGGCTTATTAGCATGATGAAGGTTAGAGAAGAACAGAGGGATCTGGAGTGACCTAGAAAGATGAAAAATAGAATAAAATCATTTAGTCTGCTTATATTGTTAGGAATGATTCTAACACCAGCAGCATCTATATTCATAAACAACACTAATCAAGCTACACATTCAATGACAACTGCATCTGAGACTGAAATCACTACACAACCACTTACCACCGCAAAAGCGGAAAATTCTAAGGAAAAACGAGGCGAGATACAAACAACTGAACAAGGCCTACTTAAGCTTTGGATTGAACAAGCACACTATGTAGAACTAGGTGTGGAGACAAAAATCGATTTTGGGATCTATAACGGATATGATGGAAATCATAACGTTAGTATTGATTTATTTCTCTACTGTCCCAATGGAACCATCAGTGGTATTTATAGAGAACCGCAAGTAAAACTTGAAAGTAAGAATTCGTTTGATTACTACGGTCTGCTTCTATATCTTCATGAAGTAGGCTACTATTTCGTAAGGCTACAGGTGTATGACTTCAATACTCTAGAATGGTGGTATGCCTACTGTTGGTTTTATGTTTATTCGTTAGATGTTCCTGAGAAATTTGACCTATTAATTTCGCAAGAAAACTACGTTGCAGTTAATAAATCAACGACAATCGATTTCGATTTCTATAATGATTACGGAGCTCCTCGTAACGTTACTGTTATAGTTCAATTAACTGATCCAGCAGGTTCCACTTACGATGTTTACTACAAAGACAACTTCGAAGTAGGAGATTATTTCCAAAGTAGTGTTGATGTTTTATTGAACAGGGCGGGCTATTACAATGTGACAATGCTTGTTATAGATCATGAAACAGGATTATCGTGGATCGCTTTCTGTTGGTACTATGTTATTGACGTATCAGATGTGTTAGCAATATGGATTGAGCAAGAAAATGAAATTATGGTTGACCAATTAACTACACTTTACTTTTACATCGAAAATTTCTATACAGGAACACATCCTGTAGAGATTTGGCTGAATATTACTGGACCGTCAGGTGAAAAGAATTATTATTTCTCTAGTGCTAATATTCTTGACAATGAGACATTTTGGGATTCTGTAGACCTCCAATTTAATGACACGGGCCACTATACCGTGAAACTTGGGGTTATTGACCGCATTACAGGGCTTTGGTGGTTTGCTGGGTGTTGGTATGAGGTTATGGAAACCAAACAGGAGCTCAACGTATGGTTAGAGCAGGAAAATCATGTTCTTGTCGATAAAGCAACACTTGTTACTATTCATATCTATAACGGTTATACGACTGAACATTTATGTAACATTTCGGTTGTTCTCCATAATAAGGAAGATAATACAGATAATGAAATTTACAGTTCAAGAGAACTAATAGGGCCTGATATTGAATTCCAAGATAATGTGACGGTTGTTTTCGACAAGAAAGGGTCTTACGAGGTTAAACTTATTGTACATGACCTTATAACGGACTTATGGTGGCATGACTGGTGTTGGTTTGAAGTTTATGTGGATGGTTGGCTTGAACCATGGTTAAAGCAAGAAAACTATGTACCTGTCGGCCAAGAAACTACAATTGACATCAACATACTCAATGCATATCCTGATATTCATGAATGTGACGTGGAACTCTGGATTCATAACCCCAATATGGGTGAGTCATGGACCGAGTTTTCAGGACGCATTTCTATTGACAGCCAATACACATGGGTTCATTCTGTGAATCTCACTTTTTCTGACCCTGATGCCTATGATGTCGAGCTTAAAGTATTTGATCTGACAGTTCAGCGAGAGTGGCATGACTGGTGTTGGTTTGTCATCTATGATCAAGAAGAATTATTACTATCGATTTATCAGAAGTTTCACATAAGTGTTGGAGAAACAACAAATATTGATTTTAGTATTGACAACCTTTACTACTCAATGCACGAATGCTATGTTGAGGTCTGGATCACACACCCAGATGGTACTAATCAGTCTATTTATGGAGACCAAGTGAAAATTGAAAGCTTTGACCGCTTCTGGGAACACTTGGAGTATACTTTCGATAAAATCGGTCATTATGATGTAACTCTACGGGTTTATGACTATGGTACCTTACAAAAGTGGTTTACTTATTGTTGGTTCGAGGTAAAAGAAGAAACCACAGATTTTGTCCTCTGGATTGACCAGGAATATGAAGTAAAAGTTGATCAGGAAACATGGATTAAGTTTGGGTTTAATAACGATATGCTGGAAATCTTTGATGGCAAAGTAGAGCTGGAAGTGGTCGGTCCTACAAGTCAATGGATAGCTTATCAAGAAGAGATCTACTTAGAGAACTTTGGCGACTTCTCGAAGGAAATTACCATCCAATTCAACGCCACAGGTTATTACGAGATCATATGGCGCGTTAACAACCACCTTGGCGGCGAAGTTTGGGAAGAAAAGTGTTGGTTTGACGTCTATCCCCGGGATAATATTACTATCGAACAACCCGAATCTGTAACCATCTATGAAGGTGAAACCGTAAATCTTAAGTGGATCGCAACTCTTGCAGAAGGTTGGGCTCCCTATGGATATACGATCAATCATAACGCTCAGGTTGTCCGATCCGGAGACTATAATTCCAGTGAACCAGTATACTACTCGGAAACTATTATGACCACAGGCACCTATAGTTATACCGCAGTGTTCAAGGCAATTAACCAAACTACAGCAACTGCTCAAGGAGAAGTAATTGAAGCTTCGTGTACAATTCGAGTCATTGTCAAATCACCTACTGAACCTCCAACCGCAGAAATCGTAATCGAGCAACCAGAAGAAATTGTTATTAGAGAAGGCGACACAGAAACCTTAAAATGGCAGGCTTTTATTCCCGAGAATTATACCGAAGCAGGGTACAAAATCTTCCGAGATGGCACCAAAGTCGACTCAGGAGATTACGATCATGGCTTCCCAGTAGAATATAAGATTTCCAATCTCGCAGAGGGTACTTATAAGTACACAGCTGAGTTTAAAGCCGAAGATCCGACAACAGGGAAAATAATAAGCAAAAGTTGCACAATTACGGTAATAGTAAAAGCTGCTGAACCAGGCACTGAATCAGAAGAACCATCAGGGGGAAGTGTTACTCCTCCACCAGCTATTCCAGGCTTTGAGCTCGTTTTTGCATTGGCAGCGTTGCTTGTGTTAATCCCAATGATTCGACGTAAACGTAATTAATAGAATCTTTCACCCTTCCCTTCTTTTTTTTCTTTTGATTTAACTAATATAGTATTTTTCTCAAATTTTCTGAAATTAACTAATTTTGTGAATATGATGTATTAGACTTTATTCGGAGTGCTAATAAAGGGATTAAGCAGATTTAATTTTAAAAAAAAGTCGATATTTTGTATTAATAATAATTATCTCAAGGAAAAAGAAAAAGGACTTTAGTAATTAGTCCATAGATATGTTTAGTCTTTTAAGGCCTGATTAATCTTGTCTAATAAGGTGTTTTCGGGAACTAATCCCTCAATGCTGGTTTTTTCATTTATTATTGTTTTGGGAACCCCGAACACTGCATACTTCTGTGATAGTTCTGGATATTCTGTCGCTTCAATCCCTTCTGCTAAAATGTTAGAGTTGATCATCCCAAACTTCTGTCCTGCTCGAACCATTCG
>JAEOTF010000525.1 GCA_016840025.1 Candidatus Hodarchaeota archaeon | reverse complement strand
TTTGTTGTCCGGTGGCAGATTGTGAAGTAATGTAGTCAACAAGTGCTATTGAGATATTACTTCCGATTTCATAAAGGGGTCGGTTCTCGTCAATAGGCTCCTCTTCCTCTTCATTAGGCGGTATGAAAACGAGGGCTTCCTTTTCTCCGACCGGGAGCTGACTCCCGTGTTTTAACCCGTACTCTGCTTGGAGTCGGGAAAACACTTTCTCCGGACAGCCGTATATTGCCGAAGAGAATTCATTCAATAACCCCTCTACACTTCGAGGTGAATAGCATTGGGCTTTCAGTACCGAAATTATCTCTGTTATTTTGGAATTGAGCCCCAATTCATCAACTGTTTCGTTAATGAGCGCCCTTGGTATTTTGCAGAACTCGGGAGTCACCTGATCGGCGACCTCGTAATATTGAGCCGCAGTAACTGATATATCATAGTATTTCTTTTTTTCTTGTTCCATATACTGCTGAAATATCACCCCATTATAGGAGTAGGCAAAGATGACGAGCTGGGCAAAGAGGACAATGGCAATTAAGAGCCCAAGTAATGTTATGACTAACCGTCTTTTATCAGACCAGAGTAATGTTAATGAGAGAGGAAAAGAATCCATGCTTTTCATCACACACCCTTTTTGTTGAATATTCGGTTTAAATATAAATATTTATTAATTTAAAGGAAGTCGAAAATTGCTCTTCCCCTAGAAGGGCTAATAATTACTCATCTCCTCTTTAATATTATGTTTCTTATGTGAAAAAATACATAATGAACAACACCAACAAGCAAGATGGGGCTTCTACTATTCCTTCATAATTATTTCCATAAAATTTCAATCTATATTATTTAATTGATAAGAAAAAAAGAGAAAAAAATAGGAAAGAAGGGAGTCTGAGTATAATATATTTATATATCGTGCATTTGTAATGATGTCTCCGAACAGGAGGGAACCAACACCATTATACCACTGTTATATTAAGATTTTGCTGGATGCTCTGAGAGGGATAGACGACAACATATTCAGTATCGTTGGGGTGACCAGATTTGGATGCTACCACCTTGAATGTGGTTCGTCCTTGAATGATACATCCAACACTGAAAGTACCGTCCTCGTCGGTAATGTCATCATCCTTCCATGTCGATCCTATATACAAATCGACTGTCGCATTCGGTGTGGGATCAGCACCATCGTACACGATTCCATATACTTCTCCAAGACCTGCTGCGGTTACCGTAGGAATTGAACTTGTTAATACGGCACAAATGCTTAGAATCAAGAAGCTTGATACCAGAAGCTTACTCGTCGAAACTTTCATTTTAGTCCCTCTTAGATTAATTTGCTTGAAAAATAATGTTCATTTTTATAAATCCAGATTATCAGAGAGTAATCATTGATTACTCAATGATAACCTTATGAGAAAACACTAATCTTAGAATCTTATCATCAAGAAGAATCTTCATATACCTTAAAAATGGCAATATCTTTAAATATATAGGAATAGGGGGCTATTCAATCTAGTTGGTTGGGATGATGTGCTTTATCCCTTTACACTGATAATAATCCTCAGCTAGATCTGGTTAATGCGAAAAAAGAACGTAGTTAATTGAAGATACAAGTGAGAGGTAATATGTGAAGAATCTAATTAATTTTTAAATTTTAGGAGGATTTTAAATAGGAGGATTAGGCAATAAAGTCGAATAGATATCTACCTAAATAACTATATGGGGAGAAAGCCAATTATGAACGAGAAAGTAGCTAATAATCAAATGAATAAATCACGACGGTTAGTCTATATTCTGCGCGGAAAAAATCGTAGAGGAATTTATCAGTTATTACTTGGTGGTGCCCGAACTATTGGTGAAATTAGTAAAGAGTTAGATATTGCCATTACAAATGCTTCGCGCACAGTTAAACAACTTGAAAAGAAAAATCTCTTATTTAATATAACTCCTAATGAGCCTGTTGGGTGTCTATATAAGTTAACTCCTCTTGCCCTAGAAATTAAATCAGAGTTTAAAAAACACATGCAATTCCAGAAATCTATACTTCCTAAAAATTAGCTTATCCTACTGATTTTGAAATTGAGATTCCATAAATCTTAGAACCCCCAGAAATCGAATTTGAGATTCTTGATGAGGTAATAGCAAATTTAAGAAATGGCAACATACTGGATTCATATTACAAGGATATTAGGAATAATCTTGAAGATTCATTTGGATGAAGTACGTACACAATTTTGAGGTGTAAGAAGTTGCTAATCACCAATGGTCAGGAGACACAGCAACCACAAAAAGAAAGAAAAGGTATAATCAAATGGACACCTCAAAAAACGAAAAAAATAAATCAGCTGAATTATGGGATCCTATAGCACGGATTGGACTTGTCTTAGCAATTATTGCTAATCTTCTCGCGATTCTTAAAATAATAGGTGCAATTTAAACGTTAGAGCTAGGATTCCAAAATTTCCTTTCTTTTTCTTGTATTCGATCTCTCTTACAAATTATACTTATTTTGAATTAGATTTGTCTATCACACGGTTAAACACGGAACAGGATCAGTAAATCTTCTAAAAAATCATTTCTAGAGACATAAATTTGAATTAAATGGGAAACATGTTTTTAAAATTTCTTTTACTATTTGTAAGTACAGATTAATCCTAAGTTCAACTGCTTCTTGTTTAATATATATAACTCTTAGTCACTAGGGGGGACGAGTTACTAAAAAACATTATTACGTGTAAGTGTAATTCCATATTCTTCTGCCTCTAACTTGATCGCTTGAATGATAAACGCATGTAACCAGAAATTGTGTATCATTTGATTAGTTTTCTTTGATGTCTTGTTGTTTTCACGTATTCCCGTCAGATCCCCGATGCTCATATCTCTTCTTTTTAGGATGAAAAACAGGGTCTATCGCCGTAATTCTCCTCTCAAGGCTTCAATTGCTTGAGAAACTGTTGAACGCTCTTGTTCATTTTTTAAAATTTCTTTTCCGTTATTTAACCTAAAAAAGCATAAAACACGGTTACTAGTTTACTAATGGTGATTGTTCGAGTTCTCTTCCGTCGCAGCGAGGAACGAGCCTTCATGCACCATAAATTCTTTCACCTTTAGTAACCGCGTCTGTTGAAATTCTTCATAGGTCTTGGTCAATGAGGTGACAATGGTCTCAAAAGGGGTTAAATCAGGACGGAGAAAGGGAGGAAGCCACTTGCGGGAGATATGACGGCGCATAGCGTGGAGAGTCCGTGTGCAGTCCAGAAAAAGATGGTGGATCTCTTCAGCAGCTTTTTCTACTTCCTGTAGGTTGTCAAGGGCATGAAAAGCTCTTGTATCCATATGAAACCGCTCTGCCTGCTGCTCTAACCGCTGGAGTTGCCGTCTCCGCTGATGGTGAAGGGCGGGTAACTTGTAGGCAATGAGTCCCCCCCATAGACCTAGCGCCAGCAGACCAAGGGATCCTAAAAGCAGCAACCGAGTTAGCGGATTGTCCCACTTTTTGCGGGGATTGCCCCACCAGCCCTGCTCCAGTCCATCGGGGAAGAAATCGTCGTCTGTATCAGCGTCATAGGGGTCAGTACCCGCCCGATATTCTTCAAAATTAGTTAAGCCGTCCCCATCGGGATCGAGTGTAGCATCGAGAGGGTCGGTCGCATTCAACCCCATCTGATACTCCCAGAGATTTGGTAACTCATCACTATCTAAATCAGCGGTTCCATCATCTAGGGCAAGGTTTAATCCCATTTCATACTCCCACCCATCGGACATGCCGTCCCCGTCAAAATCCAAGACATCAGCGAGAGGAAATGGATCGGTGGCATTCGCGGAGCCTGCGAGGGGATATTCTCCAATTCCTATATAATTCTCCCAATAATTGCCTTCTTGGGTAGACACATTAAACCACTGATTGTTCGTACCATTATCCACAGCTTGGATGGATCTGTTATTGTTCATTAGGAAGGAATTATGAAAAAGCTGACCGTTCGATAACGGACATAATTTGACCCCGTACCCATCGTTTTCAATGAAAAGATTCCCAATTAGGGTGCAATTCTGCGGGGGGTAGGAACCACCAAAGTCATCATACCAAAACTCTAGACCAATGTTATTTTGGTGACAGATATTCTTTTGGATAGTTAATCCTGTGAGATTAATAATATAAATGCCTATCCTGTTATTGGAACAATTATTGTGGGTGACTAAAGTATAATGAGCCCCCTGAAGTATGATGCCATCACCCAGATTTTGAGTGCAGGTGTTATTACTAACCAGCGAAAAT
This sequence comes from Candidatus Hodarchaeota archaeon, assembly GCA_016840025.1. The sequence continues at coordinate 12,471 of JAEOTF010000525.1, read as the reverse complement.
GGTGAACGATAAAGATAAATCCCACCAAATAGAAATAGCCAAGATCGTGAATCCCGTGAACTTCGAGGAAGGAAGTAGGTAAAGTTGGTTCTGTGGCACAAGTTGTTAACTACTATAATGGCTTCAGAGTTAAAGATAGCGATGCCAAAAGCGCCATTGTGAGTGCATAAATTATTGATGATGCTACAAGAGGACGCATTTTCAATTCTAATCCCCATAAAATTATTTTGACAGTAATTATCCCTAATAGTAACAGTCTGTTCAGCTGCATTGCGAATATAAATGCCGTAGGTATTGGCAACTTGTCCTGTGTCAATCCAGCAATTCCGAATAATAAAATAAGAGGTAGTATTCTGGATCGAGATCCCATGTATCCCCTCGGTAGTGATGTTCCAGCCCCCAAGGATATAGGGATTTATTTCTGTTCCTGTGCCGCTGATAGCGGCTGCAGTGAGGTCTGTGTCTGTCGTGATCTTAACAGGCGGATGAGTGGTATAAGAATTGGGCGTATTCGTGAGTGGCATTGTTTCTTTAAAAATACTCATTGTAGGTTCTTGAGAAAAGGATGAAGACAAAGAATAAGCATTAGATTTCAATGAAGTTGTCAATCCAAACAAGGTTGCTAGAAAAAATATCCCAATCAACAGGACAACAGAGTAGGGTTTCACACCGTTCACATCTGCTACTATAAGATAGAAGTTTTTATAATAATCTCTGTTTGGATGTATAATAAGACTATATTATACATAAATAGAGCGCGTAAAACAGAGTAACTTAAAAAAGAGGGGAAATGGGGATTATACTGTTAAATGGAAGAAGCATCATGGGCATTAACTAGAATCAGTGCTCTTTTATACTATTTCTCTGCAACCTGATAGGACTCCTAACTCCATGATGTATCAAACCAGTCGTAATTTGAATCAAGGGTAGTAGTAGTATTAGTGTGAAGATTCCAAGAAAAAGCAAATGCGTCTACATGCTTCATAAGGTAATCACTACTAGATATAGCGTCACAACCAAAAATATGTCCTATTTCATGGAGGAATACGTTTGAAATATTTTCTTGAAGGAATGAATATTCATCACCAAGGACAGTAAACCCCCTCATTACTACGAGAGCATTACCAGGTTTAATGTCAACACCACTTGGAGAATTAGTACGTCCCATGATAGTGTTTGAACTAATGTTGCCACATAAACCGACCAGGTAATCAAAGCCGTGATTATCTTGATGGGTTCCTGCTTCAGCATCTTCTCCGTCGAAATGCCATTCATCATGCCCTGTGCCTTGTCCATCTTCCCATCCGCTATTACCGCCCCAAATAATGTTAGCAGCATCTTGAATCAGATCATTTTCCAATATAGTGAGCGGTGCAGTTCCATCTGGTTGCCATTCTGTATAGTAAGTTTCATATCGTGTAAAATTGTATCTTTCTGCCATAGAAGGAGAACCTGTACCTGGTGTGAGTGAGTGAGTGAAGGCTATATTACTAATATTACTTACACCTCCCCAACCAGATTGGTTAAACCAACTTGCATTTGCAACCATAGTAAAACTAAAGCTAGGATGGCTGCCATCGGATGGAAGACTGACATAAAAATTCTCATCGTCCATATTTTCATAATCTGTCTGCGCGTTATCCGCCCACGCTCGTACTTGGGTCACATTATACCCAACATCATCGCCATGGGAGTCATCCAGCGTGTTCAGGGCATAATAGTACCCCCACTTATCCGTGGAATCCCTAGACTTTTCAAGATAGAGCCCGCTTCCATTATTCTGTATACATGTATTGTTTACTATTATTGCAGAAGCTGAATTCCAAAAAACGATCCCGTCCTCATCATTGCGGTCACAGGTATTGTTAACTACTGCCACTGATGTAGAACCGCTAAGAGAGATGCCATTCTGCCCGTTTTGACGACAGGTATTGCTTATGGCCTTCGTATCCTCAGAATCGTCAAGAGCGATTCCTGTACCGGCATTCTGAAAACAAGTATTGTTTACTACAGTGGAAAAACCGGACTCCCACCATAGAAAGATACCGAATCCTCTATTCTGGATGCAGCGATTGTTCACTACTGTGCAATTTGCGGAAAACCGAAGGCGAATCCCATGATAATTCTGGGTGCAAGTATTGTTTTCAGCTGTGGAATTTCCCGAATACTCGAGAGAGAGCCCCTCATCACTATTGGAAGTACAGGTATTATTTACAATCACGACCGATTCGGAATACCTAATGGAGATACCTCTGATCATATTTCCGCTGCAGGTATTGCCGACAACCGTGGAATTCCCTGCTGATTCTAGATATATACCCACGCCATTATTTCGGCTGCAGGTATTATTTACAACTGTAGAGTTTCTTGCCATAGAAAGAAAGATACCTCCCCAATTGTTATTATTACAGATATTGTTCGAGATTAATGCCGTATTATCGGTTATATTACGAATATAAATCCCTGAAATCCCATTAACATCTTCAACAGTGACCCAGCAATCGCGAATAATGAAATATTTCGTGGTATTCTGAATGTCGATGCCATAACTCCCCTGGGTGGTAATATTCCACCCTTCCAAGAGATATGGGTTCACTTCTGTTCCGTTTCCATCCACAGCGATCGCATCCAGTTCTGTATCATTTGAGACTGAAATTGGATCGTGAGATAGATAACTCTGAATAGAAAGAGATCGTATAGAAGAGGTTACTGCGCTAACTTTGGAAGATATGACATGTTCGAGTTCCTCTTGTTTCTGAACAATTCCCAAAGCACTTCTTGTGGAAGTTCTTACTGAAAAAGATATTGTAGGTTCCTTTATGGATTTATTAAAGGTGTATTGAGGAATAAAGGACATCATCTCATACTCTGACCCTCCTTCAGCAATGAGAAGACAAAACAAGCAAAGGAAGAGGAGAAGAGCTCTCAATATCGAACCTCCGTGACAAGTAGAAAGATTAGATTTCTTTAAGTTAAAAACTCTTACCTATTTTTGAAAGTATTTCTCAAGATTGACCTTCAATATTAGGTGATAATCGGGATGACAAGATATTGTCAGGATAGATGAAAAAACATGTTGATACGTTTAATTAACTTGTTCTCAGTACTCTCTCTGCTACGTATTGATTCTTAAGTTATCTAAAAGAATTAACCTCGGTTTTAATTTGGTTTAGAGAATAAGGTTCTAAAGGCAATAGAATTCTGATCTACCATCTTTTTCTAGATTACATTCAACTTATTCTCCCTTTCGTCGATAATAGCCAATAACACCAATGAAGAATAGAAAGAGGGTAAAAACAGGCAAAGCAATCACACCAGATGTAGAAACCGCAGTGGGAGTGGGAGTTGTAACCGAGGTTAGTTCAGAAGATACAGTTGTGGGCTGTGGAATCGGCTTCATCTGTTCATCTAACGGATATGGATCCTTAGCGCCTGCAGGGCCTGCAATTTGGTACGCACCCGTTCCGGTGTAGTCCGACCAGTAGTTGCCTTCCCGGGTAACCGTATTATACCAGCGATGAAACTCTATTTTTCCAGGCGCAGTCATCACTTGTTGTTTCATTAACCTCACTTTTTGTAAATTATAGATCTAATGGTTATTTATTCAACGAAAAAAAGGGAAAAATTCCTTCTATATCCATAAATTTAGTTATTTTTCTGTTTTGGTTAACTGATAAAAATTCTCGAAAATTCTGCTGTTATTGGGTATCTTTGGAAGATTCATTAGAATGTGATCTACATCTAACCCAAGCTCGTCTATTAGTGTTTCATAGGTCCTTACAAGCATTACCAAGTCGTCATAATTCAATTCTGGATGAAATTGGACTCCAAATATACTGGTATTGGGTATTTCAAATATTTGTATGAACTTATGATTCATATGTTGATGGGATGATAAAATGTGTACCTTTTCACTTTTAATTTGATTATAATGGAATGTGTATCCCTGGAAACTTTTTTTATAGCCGTTAAAAAGTGGATGAGTCATATCATCTATAGGAACATTTGTTGTACCTATTTCTGGGTCTTCTAAGTAAGTAACACTTCCAGGACTATACGATTCAATTAACAATTGAGCTCCGAAACAAATTCCAAACATAGGTACTTTTTTGGTTTTCTTTGCTTTTAGATTTGAATTTATCTTATCCTTTATAAACTCCCTTGATTTCACTATCCAATCTACATCACTAGTTACTTCTGTCATTCCCCCAGAAAAAATCAAAGGTTTTGGTGGGAGTTCATATAATATACCTGCATTATTAACGATTGAAATAATTGTCGAGTTCATATTGAGTTCATTTAGTCTTTTTTCAATTAAATACCCATAACCCTTTGTAGGATTAACCTTTCCATCTGCTTCGATTATGATTATATCCGAGTCATCTAAATTATCTTTTATTGCCATTTCTATCTACTCTCGGAATATTTAAGATATAAATTGATTATCATTCCTGTTAAAAATAGACCAAAAATTAAGATCATCATTTGCAGAATTGGCGATAGGGAATTAGAAGCATTTAGGATTTCATATGTTAATCCAATAACCTCTACTATTCCTATTGTTGTAAATAATAATGCTATTGTATTTAATGCATCTTCACGCTGTTCTTTCTGCCGTTCATAAAGCTGATTGAGTAATTCATTAGTTAATCTCATTTTTTCTTGAAGATTTTCTATCATTTTCTCTGTAAGCCAACGTTCATTCAATTCATCCAAAAGCTTCCTCTTTTCTGTGTCGAATGTGATTTTCACGCCTTTGAGTTGAGAAAGAAGTCGGTCAACGGCATTTTCAAAATTACGAATCTCAATTACTGCTTTTTCGATTTCTTTCTTCCTTAATTTCTTATAATGTCTATTAAACGATGCTAATGCAAATTCTACGATATCCGTCAGAATATCAAGAAACTGCCACTTAGCTTGAGCAATTTCAACTAATCTTACATAATCGTAAACAGGTCGATTCGTTTGAGAATACATTTGTTCTTGAGATGACGTAAAAATTAAGGAATGTCCCCATCCAAAATAAATCCATCTATTGTCATAGATAGAATGATCACTGATGGTCATTTGTCGTGCAGGTGTTACAAGAAAGCGAAAAGGTTCGCCTGGATTTTCCATTTCAAATAACTCATCATTCTGAATGTGATATATTCTATGTGTCCAAGGTAGGAAGTGTTTGCTTTTATCCACATCATAGATTGTAGGTAAGAAATCAAACTGATAATGAGGTATTTCTAATTCTTGGATTTTCTTTACATACAATTCAGCTAGTTTGAAAGAAATATCCTCAAAATATTGCTTATATACCACATTTATAGCTTCAGAAACTTCCTCCAATTGTAAAACCGTTATTTTTTCTTTTGCCTGAACTTTTACTCGTACACTACAGGTTGCTACACCTGATTCATGAAAATAGAAACGAATGTTAGAGAAACTTAATGAGTTTTCAGGGAACATTGAAGATAAATTTTCTGAAATAGGGATAGAATTTTCATTTTGTTGATTTCCTGTGACTTCTGCCATCACAAATGAATTATCTTCTCCAGGAGGAATAAAAACACCTTTAGATAATTTAAAATCTTCCGCACCTTCCAACTTCCAACGAATATTTCGGTTTTTTATTCTTAATGACGTAGTTTCTGAATTAAGTTCTGTTAGCAATTTTTGCTTAAGTTCATGTGAATTAATAAATCTCATTTTATCTCTATTTATATAGAGAAACGTGTTGAATGGTGCAAAAATATATTCATCAATTCTTTCAAATTTTAAATCAGTCATAATTAATCTATCCACTGTGAGAGGAATTTAATTAATGATTCAGGATATTCAAACTCACATTATACTTATTACTAAAATTTAATTAGTAATAAGTTTATTAAAATGAAAAACCTTCACCTTTTTATCGTTTATCTGTTTTCTATACTTAGAAAACTAAATATTGCTTGTGCATTAAATTAATCCTCAATGTGAATTCTTTCTTCTAATGCCATGTCTAAAAATTATCTAAAACATATTGAATTTATTTTGTGGTTAATCCACTCATTTTAGTGAGAATAGGTTTACTCGAAAAGGTGAATATATCCTTGCCTTTAAAGACAAAAGGACAGTGGTTTATTGATAGAGAGGGGCGTTCAATCTTATTAAGAGGTGTAAATCTGGGTGGTAGTACTAAAGTTCCGTTTCCTAAAGGTGCTACTCATATCAAGACTGATTTTTCAGACCATCGTGATATTTCATTCATTGGTCGCCCCTTTCCAGCTGATAACGCTCAAGAGCATTTAGAACGCCTAAAACACTGGGGTTTTAACTGTTTACGATTTCTAACAACCTGGGAAGCGATTGAGCATAAAGGAGCAGGAGAATATGATTCTGCTTATCTTGACTACCTAACATCCATGGTTAAAATCGCAAGTGATTTTGGGTTTTACATTTTTATTGATCCGCACCAAGATGTGTGGAGTCGGATGAGTGGAGGTGATGGGGCACCAGGATGGCTTTTTGAAAAAGTAGGTCTTGATTTCACGAAGTTCGACACTACAGATACAGCCCTTGTTATGCAATATCGATATCCTGAGGATTATCCTCCTATGTGCTGGATAACCAATTCATCCCGATTCGCCACTGCAACCATGTTTACTTTATTTTTTGGTGGAAATGATTTTGCTCCTGGATGTAAAATTGAAGGGATACCGGTTCAAGACTACATGCAGTCACACTACATCAATGCAATCAAACAAATAGCCTTACGCTGCAGAGATATTGACAATGTGATTGGTTATGACATTTTTAATGAACCTGGTAAAGGTTTTATTGGTTATAGAGATATTACAAGGACTGAGGGACTTCAACCACCGGGGTTACGATTCACTCCTTTTGAAGCGATGGTCACAGCCTCTGGAATTCCTCGGAAAATTCCTATTTTTGAATTCAAATTGTTTAGACTGAAAAAAGTTGGAGAAAAGCTAGTAAACCCTAATGGTGTTTCTTGTTGGCTTTCAGACCATAAAGACATTTGGCAGGAACATGGGGTATGGAATATTGATCGTCATGGGGAACCTCACCCACTTGAAACCAATTATTTCCGCAATAGACCAAATGGTGATACTCTTAACTTCTTTCGCGATTATCTTCGCCCTTTCATTAATCGATTTACCCGGGAGATTAGATCCATTGTCCCCGAAACAATAATTTTCATTGAGGGAGAGTCAAGAAGTCCTGATCTGCAATGGGGTTCAGCTGATGCCTTAAATGTTGTAAACTCTAGCCATTGGTATGATGGAATAACATTAATGTTTAAAAAGTTCCGTTCTCAACTTTCATTTGATGTGTGGGGCACCAAAAGCATTAAACCAGTTTTCGGATCGCGCGGGATTAAGAAAATGTTCAGGAAGCAATTAGGGAAGATAAAGGAGACCTCTGATAGAATTGGTTCAGATGGAATTCCTACTCTCATTGGTGAATTTGGGCTTCCTTATGATCTAGATAATAAAAAAGCCTTTACAACAGGTGATTTTTCTACTCATGAAAAAGCCTTAACGTGGTATTATGAAGCTTTAGACCATTTTTTACTCCATGCAACTCAATGGAATTATACAGCTGATAATAATAACAAATGGGGAGACCAATGGAATCATGAAGATTTTTCAATTTTTAGTCGTGATCAACAAACTAATCTTTCCGAAATGAATAGTGGGGGAAGAGCAATAAAGGGATTTTGTAGGCCATATGTCCAAAAAACGGCCGGGACAACTGTGAAAATGGAATTTAAGAAAAATCCCAACAAATTCTTATTTCTTTATGAATCAGATACTTCAATTCATAATCCTACCGAAATATATGTTCCAGAAGTCCAATATGCCCATGGTTACATAGTAGATGTCTCGGGTGGAGAATTTACTGTCGAAAAATCCCAACAAATTCTCAAGATTTTTGCGAAAGAATCAATAAGATATACTGTCACAATCTACCCAAAATAAATAAAGATATCTGAGATGAGTTACTGTCTCATAGATTTCTAGTAACTAAGTCACATAATAATCAATTATGACAAGTCTTTTTTTGATAGACTTTAGGAAGATAGCAGTAGAGGTTTAATATTGAAAGAAGCAAGGTTAAATCGAAATGAAATGCCATATAGTCCATCACAGGACATAGTTAGGGCAGCTCAACAGGGAATACCTGATATGAATCGATATTGTGATCTTAAAGATTTAGAATTGTTTAAAGATCTTCTTGCTGATTACACGGGGGTTCCAAAACGACATATTATTCTCTATCCTGGTACTGACCTTCTACTTCGAGAGATTGTTCACATTTTTTCTAATAGGAAAATGATCATGGTAAAACCTTCATTTTGGCCAACAGTTCTATGCGCAGAACAGTTTGCCTCTAGATTAGTTCAAATCCCTTTAGAAGATCCTGATTTTAATCTAGATTCAAATAAATTATTGAATGAATTGACAGAACCATGTATACTCATCATAGATAATCCAAATAATCCTACAGGCAAGATTATTCTGGACAAAGACATAGTTATGACAATTCTTAGAAATGAAGATGTTCTGCTTGTAGTAGATGAAGCTTATTTCGAGTTTACAGAGATAACCTTCGCATCAATGGTGGAAGAATTCCCAAATCTTGCAGTAACAAGGACAATCTCGAAAGCCTTTGGACTTGCTGGCGCACGGATTGGATACCTTGTTGCGGGAGAAACCTTTCTAGAAGCTTTTTCTACATTCTTTACCTTCCTCCCCCAACCCTGCCTATTCGCTGCAGTAGAAGCGATTAAAAATCCAAATTATGCGAATGAATATATGGATAAAACCGTTAGAGAAAGAGAACGCGTTAAAAAAAGACTTGAAGCTATGGGATTACATGTTTTTCCTAGTTGTACAAATTTTCTATTGATAAAAACACCTAGTCCTGATATGGCAAATAAATTGATGGAGAGAGGAATAAGAATCTTCGATCCCACAACTTATTGGCGTGCTGGGTTTATTCGGGTATCAATTGGAACTTTAGAGGAAAATGAGCTTCTTTTAGAAACTCTAGCAGAAATAATTAATGGTCATAAATTTGCATAATATATCCAACTTGAGATTGTTTGCCGAAGAGATGAAAGAATAAGAACCAAGTATATTTGTAATTCTTTAACTGGTTCTTACTTTCATAAAACTGATTAATCCAACTATTAAAATAAATAAGAAGATTGTTGGCAAATCAGTAAATTCAGCCACCACAGATTCAGTAGCAAAACGGACATCATCTACAAGAAAACTAAAAGAATCACCTATTGGTTGATTAGATGTTGTATTTCCTATACTAATTCGGAATGAGCCTGTAGAAGGCGCAATTACTACATCATTAGCGATCTCTTGCCAAGTCGAGTCTGAAGTTACACCGATTGTGTGTATATCTGGGGGTCCCGCACACGAAGCATCATCATATAGGTATAGATCAACACTGATTCGAACTCCTGTAGATTTAATCCAAACTGCAAAATAATGAGTTCCAGTACTGGAAATAGAAGTACAAATGGAAGAAGATAATTCCGCCTTATAGGTATCAGTATAAAATCCCGCGGTAATATTACAACTGTTAGTGCCAGTAATGGAATCAGAAGAATCTTGTGCCATAGAACCAGAACTAGCACCCCAATCATCTAGGTTGGTTTCAAAACTATGGTTTGAAATCAGGTTAGTGAAGCCTTGCCCCCAGCTGATTGGATTAAACAAAAATAATAATAACAAAAACCATAAGAAAGTTTTAATCGATTTTCTCATATTAATCATTACTAAATCCACCTCATAAGTTTGAAAGAGTATTATTCTAATAAGGCTTTTTAGTATTGTTAAAATTATTTAAAGAAGCTATGTTTTACGATCAGGATTGGTGATTATTTAATTGTCTGATTACTGGTTACCTTATGCTGACTCAAAATTAGTACGCTCTGCATATGATAAATATTTACGTGATATGGCTTCGAATAAACATATTGATAACGATATTCAGACTTTCACAATGTTATTTTGGGATTTATTTCAAAATGAAAAAGAAAAAAACGCCTTTAAGAAGATCGTTTTTCACCATTTTGCAATAATCAACTCAATAGATGATATAATTGATGAAGCACCCCCAGAAGTCAAAAAGAAAATGTATTTACATTTAATTGTCATATATGGTTCATTCTTTCTTCTTTTTGATTCAATTTCTTCCTTTTACGAGACGATACACAAATATCATAATACGACCCTTTCAGAAGTAATACAAGAAGGAGCAACGTTATTCCCTGAGTTGGCCGAGATACCTGCAGCAGAAGCAGCACTATTAGCAAAACATGAATCCGCTAACGAATTGGAATTAGTAGAACTCCTCATTACCATTTTAATAAAACGTTCCTATCATTATGAACTACTTCTAAAGCTACTAGTAAAGATCTACAATGTAAGTGAAGTAATTGTTAGATCTTTTGTTATGTTAAAAGCACATGATCTTATATTAAAAGATTTACAACCAGATGAAATGGCGTCAGATTTGAAGCATAGTTCATTTAATATAATGACGGTAATTACAAGAATATTCCAGCAAAAGACTACTAGAGAGGTTTTTGACTTACTTATCAAGGTGGAAGCTGCCCTAAGAACAAGAATAGTTGAAGAATTAGGAGAGTCATCGAAACTACAAAAACAAGTAATCATACAAGAACTAGAAAAGAACTATGAAACATTCAGCATGCTGATGCATTTAAGTTAATCAGCAGCACTTTGCGTCATCTTAACTGTGGGTTTAGATTTATAAAGAAAAATAACTTCCCTCTCACTTTATTGCTTTTTAGTCACTATAGAAAAGCGGTGAATCTTTTTCTCTCGTCTACTCTGTTCTTTTCTTATAATAAACTATGCAGCACATGATGCATAATGCAGCAGACGTAAAGAGAATTATTGGATTGCCCTCGGGGGTGACAGAGGTGGCCGTGATTGCTAAATAAGGTTGATTTGATGAGGCTTCGCTTGTAGCAACAATAGCAAAATTAGACCCGTCATCATCTTCGAGCAATATTCCATAGTTCGTTACCGCACCACTTTCCCAATCTTGAGCTAGTGCAGTAAGATCAACGGATTGGTAGCCCGAGTTAAGAGTCATTGTTGCATTGACTGCACTATTATAAGCTATATAACTATTCCAGTTACTACTTTCAACCCATGCTTCTTCCACTATATGAATATTCGCTGTAAAACTACTAGAAAATAGCTGGTTGGTATATATGTAAAGTGTGGCTTGAGTAATGCCTTGACAGCTACTAAGATCAAAATAAAATAACCCATGCATTATCCAGGAACCCGAAACACGGAAACCAACATCAAAAGAAGTCTCAGCCCCATAATTATAATCGGGCCATTCACTACAAAATTCTGTATCCATGGCGGCAATAAAATTGGCCGTAGCTGCTGGATTAGCGTTAGTGCTAATAACAGATATATTAAACAAGCATATGAGTGTTATTATAATTATTATACTCTTTTTTAGCAATGAATCCATTTTTGACTTACATTTGATATATGGTAAACAAATCCTTCTTTAATTAGTATTAATTATAATTTATGGTCAGAAATATAATAATATATCCAATTTGAGATTGTTTGACGAAGAACTAAAAGAAAAAGAACTAGGATTATTAGTGATTCTTTAATATGTTTTTATTTTCATGAAAATGATTAATCCAGCGCGTTTATTAGACCTTTTTAAAAAATCTTGAGTAATTTTCTACAATAATTCAAATTCGATCTCTTCGGCGAGCTTTTTGACTGCATTAATAAAACTCTCAAGGTCCTCCCTTTTTGTCCTATGATTTGTTATAGCAACTCTAATTGCATAATTGCCGTTCAATTTTGTATAAGAAGGCACTGCAATACCTTGTTCGTGGAGTTGGAGCAGGATTTCCTCATTTAACTTATTGAGTCCTTCCCGATCTATATCATCTTTCTTGTATCGAAAACATACAATGTTCATTGAAGTTGGTGCTAATAATTCCAAATTTTCTTCTTTTTCTATCAATTCTGATAAATATTTAGCCTGCTGGATATTCTGCTCAATTAATCGTCCATACTTTTCTATACCATGTTCTTTCATGCTCATCCAGATTTTTAACGATCGAAATCCTTTAGACAATTCAAAACTATAGTCACTAAACCATATCTCCCCACCACCGACTCCTCGTGTGACATGGGTCAAGTAATCGGGGATCAATGAAAATGTAGAGTAGTGATCTTTCTCACTTTTAATTAAAATGCAACCTGCCTCATAATTTACATTAAGCCACTTGTGAAAATCTATTGCAATTGAATCTGCTTGTTCAATTCCATCCGCAAGATGGTATGATTTAGGAGATATTTTGGTTAATGCACCAAAAGCGCCATCAATATGAAACCACATACTATGTTCTCTCGCTATGTCGGCGAGATTATTGAGGTT
>JAEOTF010000524.1 GCA_016840025.1 Candidatus Hodarchaeota archaeon | reverse complement strand
GCTCATCAACCATTCGACGAAGTTGCATTTTCATAATTTCATCTTGCATTGGACCGGTTGCTTGACCAAGATATATCCTCTCACCATTTGATAAGTCAATTGATTCATCCGATATATCAATCTCATTGATGATGTAACCATCTTTGTATAATTCCCTTTGATTGGAATGTTTGTAAAGGTCATCACCAACTCTTGCAGTAACTATCTTTCGCCTTACCCCCTTATTTGTATTGACATCAATAGATAGTCGTACACTTGTGCGGGTTTTGGTACTTCTAAATTCTTCGAGTTTTATGTAAGCCCTATTGAACTCATCCTCAGCCATGATTGAGTCAACTTCAATCTGTTTTACTAGTCCTAAATCATATGCCTGAACAGGGTTGAGGTTGTAAACTTGGTTGTAAGGTTTAAGATGTGTTGCAGAATAACGGAGGGTGCATAAGGGGTTGAGATTTGCAATAGCATTTCTGCGGTTTGTTGTCTCCATTCGCTGAGGTTCATCAACGATGACAATTGGGTGAGTGGATTGAATAAACTCTATTGGATTCTTTCCACTCAATTTGTCATTTGGTCGGTTTATTATGTTTTGGTCTTTGGCGAAGGAATCAATATTAATAACCAGTATTTGTATATTGTTGCTTGAAGCAAACCCTCTCAAATGCGAAACTCGTTTGGCATCATAAACATCAAAATCTGCTGGCTGGTTGGCATAAAGTGTATGAAAATGTTCTTTAGTAATTTCAAGGTTTTTTAAGACACCTTCTCGGATGGCAATACTAGGAACTACAATTACAAATTTGGTATAACCATATAATTTGTTAAGTTCATAAATCGTTCGGAGATAGACATAAGTTTTCCCGGTTCCTGTTTCCATTTCAATCGAGAAATGAAGTCCGGCAAGTTCTTCACTTTTTTCTAATCCATGTTGCTCTTGAATTTTATTTAAGTTTTCAAGGATTTGTTTATCATCCAATACAAAGTTGTTGCCTACACCATTTTCAGTGAACATCACGCTAGTTGTTTCCTGGTTCAATGAAAAAGCGAGCTCCCCAGAATTAAGAGGTTGACCGTCGAATAAGTCAACAACACTATTAATTGCCTCAAGTTGATAATTTTGATTTGGGTCAAAATGAAGTTTCATTGCCATGATTAAATACTATGAAACTCAATCCCGGCATCCTTGAACTGAAGCTGGGTATTTGTTTTAAGTTGGTCGTTGTTATTGAATAAGCGATCCAGGCAAATGAATTGTTTGGGTCTCTTTGTCAAAATATCCTTAATTAGATTGTCATTCAAGCGATGTAATGCAACTACTAATTTATCAGCAATTAAGAAGTAGTGTGATTTTTCAACCTTTATTTTTTCGATATTAGTCGTCAGTGGGAATCCTGCCTTTAGCAGCAATTCAAAAAGCATATTCTCTTCTATTGTTCCTTGATGAACAGGATCTTTGAGCATATTAAGCTGCTTTTCAAGTTCCTCTTGGTTTTCAATCCCGTCTCCCCGCCATAACTTAAAGTTTGAATATTCAAGAGTAAACATTTTAACCCCTAAGTCCAACTTATCATCCTTAACAAGTTCGCTGTCTTCATTTTTAATTTTTTCAATTACTCTTCTTATTCTCTCTTTCCCAATCTCCGCAATATTTTTGTATCCAGCTATAAATGCTTCAGAATTCTCTTCAGTTGGTTCGGGTACCTGGACCATAATAAATTTTCTATTCCCTCCATCATCCTTATTAATTTCTAAAAGCGCATGAGCCGTTGTTGCTGACCCGGCAAAAAAATCTAAAACTGAGTCTGACTCTCCGCAAGAGATTTCCACGAGCCTTCTTATGAATTCCGTGGGCTTTGGGTTGTCGAAAATTTTTTTACCATCGAATAATTCCCTTAATTCTATTGTGCCCTTTTTGTTTCCATCAATATCAGTCCATAGGTTGGAAGGTCTTTTGGTCCGACCCTCAAGATAATATTTAACATAAGGAATGTAAGTGTTGTCTATAACTATGCCTTCTTCCTTGTTACTAACCTCATTCTCCCCATTCTCCTCTTCAATGATTTCCTCCATCTCATCATCTATATCCTCTATCAGAGGCTCTTCTTCTACAACCTTTTTCCAAACAATCATATCTTTCTTTTGGTAACCTTCATAAGTTGCCTTCCCCATTCTCCACCGGCTTAAATACCCCCCAGGACCAACTGGGTATATCTCTTTACCATCTGGCGCAATCACCGGATAGAACATACTTTCACGATCTTCCTTTCTATCGGCGTTACCAGTCTTTCTTAACTGCAAGAGGGCATATTTACCTTTGCCATCGTTGTCGTCATTGTTAAATCTTCTTTGATCTTTCTCAGACAACGGAAGCCCAAGTAATTGAAAATCCTGTGTTTTTCGATATGCTAGGCAATAATCAAATGAGCTGCCAAATTTCGTAGCATCTTGCCCGGTTGTTGTTCCTGTAGCTCGGACAATGCAACCAAGAAAATTTTCTTCTCCAAAAACATCGTTCATCAACAATCTCAAATTATGTTGCTCGTTATCATCAATGCTTACAAAAATAACACCATCATCGCGTAATAAGTTTCTTGCCATAAACAGGCGTGGATACATCATGGTGAGCCAGTTTGAATGGTAGTGGCCACCATCTCTACTATTCTTCCTAAATAAATTCTCTCTTAACATTAATCCTTCTTCATCCTTATCATTTATGCGTTTAAGATATTCTGCGCGGCTTTCAGTAAACCTGTCAGGATAAACAAAAGAGTCATTTCCTGTATTGTAAGGAGGATCGATATAAATCATCTTGATTTTTC
Source organism: Candidatus Hodarchaeota archaeon (assembly GCA_016840025.1). The sequence continues at coordinate 2,514 of JAEOTF010000524.1, read as the reverse complement.
CGTAATAGGCTTTTTGTAATATTTTCAGAACTTCAAGATTTTCACCTTCAATAAAAACATTTTCAGTCGACTCGAATTTGACAGACTCTCCTTGAGAGGGTGCTAGAGTTGCAGTGGTAGGGGTCTGCATAGCTCTGAAAGCGTCAGACTTACCCGCCCAATTTAGAACATATCGTTCATCTTGGATGCTAATATCCTCACCTAGGGTTAACTGAAGTTTCTCCAAATCTATCTTCCCCTCGGTGAATGCTTCAGGCAATAATTCTTTTAATTTTTCAATTTTATCTTTGGCCGTGTCGAGAGATTTCCCGTCCATTCAATTACTCCTTTAAAATCCTTTGCCATGAAATTATAGCATCTGTAATTACATTTATTAAACTCGGTGATGTAGAAATTCCTTAAATATTTCAATCCAGGGTCATGAAGAATATTCTGATACGAAAAAACATCAGATGCGTAATCGGTAAATAGTACTCTGTGCTATCTTTTCCCCCCTCCACAGGCTGACCACCCAGCCTGTGGAAAGCACACCACGCCCAAGTGCGTAAAGGGTTTTTAATGTTCGCACTTACTTCGCTCGCCCTTGACACACTTCGCCGGGTGCACAGTATCTCTACTTATGGAGCTATGCGCTCCATCAATAAAACGAAGAAAATCCAATCTGCTGCTTTTGGCGTTCCGGAATACGACATGAACAGAGAGGGGACATATAGACCTCGCATCTCACCCGAGCATTTGCGCAAACTATGGAAGATGAAACAGGAAAGCGGAAAGCCAATCACAATACTCGTTGCCGAAGCTCTAGATCGCTATTTTCATCTTGAAGTTGAATAAATTGGTGTGCTAGGCTTGTCTACTGTGACAAAGAAAAGTCCCAATGATCCTATTACCAAGGAAATGTTAGATGAATGGGTGGAAACCATTCTTAATGGCATGAAGGAAATATTCGCAAAATATTCTAAACGCTTTGACAAACTGGATGCTGAGCGGTGGAAGATAATAATCACCCTCTGAAATAATATTGCTTGATTGGATTTTCAGAGACTAAGGGAAAAATTTTTGCTCCCACCCACCCCCGATTGCGCATGACATTATTAGTTAGTGAAACTCTCCATGAACTTACAAGTTTAGTGTACCAATGTAATTGCTGTAAGTATCATTACCTTCATTATCCAGAAAGTCAACAGAATAGTTTTCGTTGGATACATAGATATGTACTTTGTTGGTATCACATTCAAATACTATGTTACCTGCGGAGTTCTGTGTAATAGAATCATAACCACTATAATAATTTAAACGCTCAGAAGGGGCTTCTCCTATTATTATAACTTTTGGATTCATTTCTTCCAGCCATTCCTCGGGCACTTTTCCACTGTCTCTCCCATGATGTGGTGCAAATAGTATGTCGACTTCTGGTAAATCAATATCATCTTTTATATTCGCCATAAAGTCTGTTTCTAAATCTCCCATCCATAACATAGTGACACCATTTTCTAGACTGTACATTACAATAGGTGAAATATTGTTTGGATTCTCTCCGTTTTTTGCGCTTAATAAAGCTTCCTGAAAATACGCATTTTCCGTTATTGGCCATAAAATAGTAATCCCGGAACTTCCTCTTTCTTCATCGTACTGATTCATCCACTTCCTTGAACAACCCTTGTAAAGGTAAAAAGCTTTATCAGAATCTCTTAATTCACAGTACTTGATAAAATCAGAGGTTTCATCAGGTTTGGTTGCATTGTTCTCAACACAATAGAAATTCAGTATTTTCATTTCATTGTCTAAATAATCTAATCCTCTAATATGGTCATCATCCGGGTGGGTTGAAATAAACCGGATTACCCTTTTGAATTGAGATTGATGTTTAATCTCTTTAACGATGCTTTCTTTGTCTTCTTCGGATAAGCAGCAATCAATAATAGAGAAGTTATCAGAGCCATGTTTTATGTAAAATGTGTCCCCCTCACCGACGGAAAAAGATTTAACTATGCTCATGCATCATCCTTTTTTTATACTATCATACTGAATACTGGTCTGCTTTTTTACTTATCACTCAAAACGAGGAAAGAATTCCAGATGCTCTCTCCATAACGATCTGAAGTCATTTTTGCGGACTTAGGAAGAAAATACCATGCAAGCAGCGTAGTACTAATCAACAAAATAATATTCAGAATTAAGCCAAATAGTAAGGAATCATTCTTGCTCAGATACCATAATACTCCGCAGAATAGTATTCCTGCTAATGTGAGTATTAACCACAGATTTCTACTACCCACTAAATTTCTGTGAAATCCATACTCAGAGTTATGAGATTTCCAAAGACCATTTGGATCGCCTTTCCTAACGATAGCTCTTACTTGCATAAATGATTGTGATATTCTTTCATCAGCTGTTTCAGGATCCATTTCTTCTTCATCACTCGATAACAAATTAATTTCACAAGCACGATTTACAGCCTCGTGAAGTTTTTGTTTCATTTTTTTATCAAAGGTTTGATCTCGCCAACGTAAG
>JAEOTF010000523.1 GCA_016840025.1 Candidatus Hodarchaeota archaeon | reverse complement strand
TATTATAGCTATTCCCTCTTCTAGATTGATGGCGTTGTGGAAGCATGAATTCACACACGCTCCGCATCCATTACAAATATTTTCATCAACAAATGCAATCACAGATCCCAGAGGATCCCAGTACACATCCCTCAGAGAGATTATGTTTTTCAAAGCTTTTCCCCTCATTTCTTCTACACTATTATAGCCTTTTTCAGTCATGAAATTCTCCAACCCTCTAACAGATTCGCTAATGAGTCTATGACCTTTTACCATGAGTCCTGTAGAAATCTGCACTGTAGTAGATCCAACGAGTATGTATTTTACTACATCTTCCCATGTTACTACGCCTGATAGACCTGATATAGGGATATCAACTTCCTGGGCCACCTTTGAAACCCATCGGAGTCCAATAGGTCTTAACCAAGGTCCTGCCCATCCACAATAAGAAGAGTGCAGTATAGGAGCTTCGCTTTTAATATCTATCTCAAGTCCTATTACTGCATTCATTATGGTTACTCCATTAGCTCCGGCATCTTTTACTGTTTGAGCGATTAATGAAAGGTTCGGGTTTTCAGGTGTTAACTTAGCAATTATCGGAATGCTGACCTTATTCTTTACTTCTCTTGTCACTTCGGCTGCTCTTTCAGGAACTCCTCCAAAATATCTGCCCATAGTTTCGGTAATTTCGGTTATATGAGGGCCTGAAATATTCAGTTCAATCATATCAGCCCCTGCGTCTTCTACCATCTGTCCAAGTTTTATCCATTCTTCGATGTTTCTTCCCATTAGACTTGCAATGATAGGGATATTGACTTCTCTTTTGGCTTTCTTTAAGTATAACTCCATATAATCCTGAGGGTTATAGTGTGAGAGGGTTTCCCAACCGAACAATCCGAAAAATCTAGGCAGCCCTTTTTTATGAAATATTTTATATCTAGGACGAGGATAACCCCAACTCTTTGGCTCAAAACTAACTGTTTTTAATACAACACCTCCTACGCCTGCTTTCTCTGCCTTTTTAATTTGCGCCACAGTACTAGTTGGGGGTGCTGAACCTCCTATGACAGGGTTACGAAAGGTAATCCCTGCAAAATTAACAGATAAATCAACCATGATAATCAAAGAAAATTAGAAGAAACCTTAAATAAATTTACCTATAGTCTCAATTTAATGAATCAAACTTCACCGGTGCTTTTTTTTGTAGGTTGCATACCATCTCTTAGAATTTCAAGAATCGCAAAAGCTGTATCAAATGTTCTTGAAAATACCGGGATTTCGTTCATTACCCTTGGGAAGGAGGAAAAGTGTTGTGGTCAGCCTCTACTGAGGGCTGGATATGAAGGAATGGTAGAAACTCTTGCTAAGGATAACACCAAGGCAATTGGGAGGACTGGTGTAAAAACAGTTATAACTACATGTCCAGGTTGCCTTAGAATGCTTAAAAAAGAATACCCACGTTTTGTAGGCAATCTAGGTTTTGAAGTACTTCATTTTGCTGAATTTTTTAGTGATGTAATGAAAAATATGGATTTAAAAACACAAGGTTCGCAGAATAAACTTAGAAAAGTAACCTACCATGACCCATGCGATCTAGGTATGCATATGGGGATTTACGATCAACCTAGAGAAATCATCACTGGATTTTCAAATGCAGAACTTGTCGAAATGAGTAGGAATAGGGAAAAGACCTGGTGCTGTGGTGGTGGGAATGGAATTTTAAGCAATGCTTTTCCCGAGCTTTCTGTTAATATGGCTGAAGAAAGAGTTAAACAGGCAAAGGATGTCGGAGCTGAAATTATTGTGACAGCATGTCCAAATTGTTGTATTCTTTTGGAGTTGGGATCTAAAAAAACAAAAGCAGGGCTAGAAGTTCAAGATCTATCCGAATTTGTATCCAATTCGCTGAGAGGGTCAAAATGAGTGAGATAGTATACCAATGGATGAAGGAGAAGGTAAGAGATAATCTTAGAAACGAGTTAAGGATTAATACCGTAAGAAAGGTCCATGGGATCCTTTTGAAAAATCGTTCTGAGTTAACCAAGAGGATTCCAGTAGAGAGTTTAAAAAAGAAAGTCATAGAGATTAAGGAAAAGTCTATTGACAATATCGATACATTAATTAAAACTGCTACAGAAAGTTTTCAAGCAAATGGGGCAACAGTATATCTTGCGAAAAGCCCTCAAGAAGCAATAGACCGAGTGCTTGAGATTTGTAATGAAACGAAAACCGTAGCAAGAACGCCCTCAGAAACCATGGTTGAGATTGGTCTTGAAAAAGTATTGGAAGGTAATGGATTTGAATTAATTGACACCGATACTGGTGCCCTTTTACATAGTTTTATTCCTGAAGAAGAGATCTGTAGTTAC
>JAEOTF010000522.1 GCA_016840025.1 Candidatus Hodarchaeota archaeon | reverse complement strand
TTTCCTCCCCTAGTAAATCCACCAAAAAGGATAACCCGATCAGATTCTTTATCGTATGCCATGCCAGGGTAATAACGTGCGGGAGGTAGGGAATCTGGGTTGAGTTGTGTCCAATTATCGCTATTATAGTCATACTCCCACATCTCATTAATATCTTTCCTCTCTTCGTTCCATCCTCCCAAAAGTAATAACCGATCCGACTCTATATCATAGACTGTACCAGCGCCTATTCGTGCAGTTGGCTTCACAGACGGATTCATTTGAACCCAAGTATTATTATTTTCATCGTAAGCCCATGTATCATCCCATAACACAATTGGATTTGGAGGGGCATAATATGTTTTAACTCCTCCATAAAGAATAGTTCGGTCAGAATCACTGTCATAAGCCATAGCGTAAAGACCTCGTCGACCTGGACCGAAAACTGGGGTTTTATTAGTCCACGTATTAGTATTGTAATCATAAACCCATGTGTCACCATACCTTTGTTGTGTAGTAGCGTTAAGTTGAGCTCCAAAAAGAATAGATCGGTCAGATTCATTATCATAGGCTAAACTAAAGGCGCTACGGGGGGAAGGCGCAGAACCAGGAGACATATTAGTCCAAGTAGAGTGAATGGCTTTCACTGCTATTTGATTTGGTGCGAAAAATATTAATAAGAGTATAATTAAGCCCATTACTAAAAAGTTCGTCCTAATTGATTCAAATTTCATACAGTTCACCCATCAAAACAATTCTACCTAGTTTTCTATCCCTCTGATACAATACTTCAAGATTTAGTTGTAGGTCATGCAGTTCTTTTTATATTATTAGTAACACAGATATTGAAAAGTAGTAACATTAAGCTAATTTAAAGATGTTTTACCTAGGACTTTATTCGATTCTTATTGGGCACTACTTTAAATTGCTAAATATTTGAGAAATAATAGGTGATGGAAAATGGTTCAAAGGATTCTAGATTACAAAGTAATTTTAGAAAAAGATCCCAAAAGTGGATATATTGTAGTCTGTCCTTCATTTCAAGGATGTTATAGCCAAGGAGAAACAATAGAAGAGGCATTAGAGAATATAAAAGAAGCTATAGAGCTTTGTATTGAAGATCTAAAAATCAGAGGAGAAGAGATCCCAGAATCAAAACATACGGTTATTGGTAGTGTGGTCATTCTTCATGAGTCGTAGATTGCCTATTATTTCTGGTGAAGAAGCCATAAAAGTCTTTTCAAGAATTGGATATGAGATTATTCGGCAGAGAGGGAGTCATGTTAGATTACGTCACCCTACTGATTTAGAAAGAAGACCCCTTACCATACCATTACATAAAGAGCTTAAGCTTGGTCTATTAAGACGTTTAATAGCTGATGCTAACCTAACCCGTGATGAATTCATTGATTTACTCGGTTAAATAATCACTAAATCCAATAAAGATTTAAAAATTCCATTACGATCACAATTACATTAAAATCTTATTAAAAGAGCTTGAGAAGAAATTTTGATTCCTATAATCTCTCTTTATTCAATTTAATTATGTTAGACATGCCCAATCGTTCCCTAGACAGCAACCCCTTTGCTTCGAGTCGGGTAATAATCCTAGACATCTTCATTTTTGATACTGCTATCTCATCTGCGAGTGTTTGTTGATTCGCACTTCCTTGGTTAAAAAGAATCTCAATAACTTTGCTCTCGTTTTCAGTAAGTTTGGCTTGCCAACGGGATTGAATCAAGTCCCAATCAAGTTCTTCGTCTATCAATGTCCTATTAAAGCTAGTTAGTGACGTATTTGGATCCAAAGAGGGATTCAATTCCGTTCTTCCACTACCTGCAATTTCTTGCTTTTTAAATCTTTGAACTAGCTGATTAATGGCACTTCTTTGATAAAATGCTAGACCAATGGTTCCTGCGATAATAGATAGCGAAAAAAATGCTAATAATAAGTATAAATCATTTTGAGATGAATTTGAGGTTTTTTCATATGCGACGTAAACTGGAATCTCAATTATATGACGAGTTTCCTCGTTAATGATCTCAATCGTTCCGTTCATTCCAAGAACTGCCTTCGAGCTGATCGTTAAACTGATCACAAGCTTCTGATTGGCTAAAATTGTGAATTTTGTAACATTACTTGTTATCCAGTTAGGTCGTATTACCCATCCGTTAATAGGGAAGTGAGCAGTATTCTCAAGTGTAATTGTAGTAGTTTGACCTATACTAGCATTCCAAAAATCACTGTTTACCTTCAAGTAGATATAAGGTGTAGTTTTTTGTATAAGATTCAAATCTAGTGTAAAATTTCTAACATAGCCGTGTAACCAGTTGAGTTCGGTAATATAGGGACGTGGTTCTTTGATATCGTGAGGTGTTGGTTCTATAGGAAGAACTAGAGTATAATCACGGTTATCAAAACTGACACAAGTTCGTTGAACTGGAATGAGTGATCCCCAATCAATTCCGAGGCGATAGGTGAAAATGCCTGAGCTGTTCAGGTGATAAATTCCTTGGAAATAACCAACAAGTTCGTACATCTCCCCTGGTAGAAGTCCTTGACTGATAGTAAAATTACAGACAGAGAAATTACTTATAATGGAAAATTCACTATTGATTGATGAAGAGTAATTGCTTGATGATGTAAAAAGATGAAAATTCCAATTGGAAATGTTCGTCTCTTTAATCCTAAACATACCACATAGGTTGCCAAGAGAATATTCCTCATCTCCCACTATCCCAAGGGAGAACCTGCAATTATATTTTCCTTGTGGAAATACCGTATAATTTAGACTTGCAGAGGAGAATTTAAAATCTGTCTGTTTAGGATTGTTCTTTGTGTCAAGCTCCTCTAAAATCAAATTATTGGCTTTTGAAGGTAAATTAGGAGTAAAAAAGAGGAAAGCTATGAAGAGAAACGTTATTGGTCGACTCAATATTTTGATCAACTCAATATTTTCTTTCAATGATCACTTTTACTCAAAAACTTTACTCCGTTTATCTTGATTTAGTTTCTTTCTAATGATTACAGGCAATACTGTAAAGATAGAGATAAGAGTGAATCCAAAAGCAGAATGGTCACTGCTTGAACTTGAAGATTCAGTTATGAAATTTACTATTCGGAATGTACCATCGGATATATCCTCAGTTGTCAATCCTTCGGAACATTGTGCAACCACCTTAATCAAATAAGTTGTAAGGGGTGGTAATGAGCTAGTATCCCACGAAAAGCTGGTAGAAATTAAATTACTAGCTATTAATTCCCAATTGTTGCCATTATCAGGTGAATAATATACCGAGTAAGAAATTGGATGATCAGATATATCAATAGCACTGTTCCAATAAAGTATTACAGTATTATAGAGATTCTCCCCACCATTGGGATAAATAATAGTAGGTGGAAGTAAAAGGTGACCTTGGACTGAAACAGGAGACACCAATGGATGATTATCTTGAATTTCTCCTGAACCATCTAAGATATACGGATTATCAACTATACCATCAGCATCTATGTCAGGAGTGATCCACTCACTCCAGTAATTATAGAAATAGAGATTGCCTAGATGACCATCACTAGCTTGGGAATTAGCCCAAGTAGATTGATAAAACTCTGGATTCCCATTATTAATAAAATTGTTATAAAAGACTTTCACTGACGTATAGCTAAGGAACATTGCATACTGGTCATTATTGGTTAGTGTATTGTTTGTTACAAGAAGATTCTCCGAATTAACAAGATTTATTCCATGGTGAGTGTTGTTATTGATAAAATTAGTCTTTAAGATGCAGTTCGTACAAATAAAAAGATCTATTCCATCTCCCACATTATTGGAGACTGTATTATTCATCAAGGTACAATTTCCTGAAAATTCAAGGTCTATTCCAGTACCATAGTTATTAACAACCGTATTCTCGCTCAATATACTATTATCAGTTGCATTAAGGAAAATTCCCCATCCATCAGAAATCATATTGTTATGAATAAATAAACTTGGACTGTTTAGTGCAAGGATTCCTGCTAACTTTTGTCCAATAATCCTTGTAGAAGGGCAATTGAATAAAATAACTTGACCTACGTTATCAGGAACGGTTGCTCCAGTTTTATTCTGCCACACCAATAATGGCTTGCCGTTTATTGTATTATTGGCTATCTCATTTTGCATAAAAGCCTTAAATGGAAATATTTGCAGACCATTCTTTTCCAATATATTATCTATCAACCTATTGTTTATTGAGTGAGGTGTTGGGTTACCCCACCCTTCCCATTTAGTAGTGATGGTAATTCCGCCCTTGCTGTTATTGGTGACTTTATTCCCTTGTAGGGTATTATTACAGGAGTTTTGAAGGTAAATTCCAGAACCTTCATTATTAATGATCATATTGCTAGCAACTGTACAATTCATAGATTCCACAATACGTATTCCATAGCTAGATAACAGAGCCCCTCCTGTGATATTCATGATTGTATTGCCAATCAATGAACAACTGTTAGATGAGATAATACGAATACCAGGACCAATTCTACTGGGGATAGTATTATTACTGATCCATAAGTGCGAACTATGGACAACATCTATTCCTCCTGAGAGAATTTGGTTTTCGACTGTTATAGAGGAACAATTTACTAAAATGACCTGCCCAGTTCCACTAGGAACGGCTCCACCAATTCTATTCTTCCAATATATTAATTGTCTACCATTGATCGTATTATTCTTAATTTCCTCTTGTATATAATCTTCAAACCTCGGATCCGTAGTTCCAGGCAAACCATCCCAGTCAATAGCCTGTATCCTGAATTCATTATTTTCTAAGATATTATTTACGATCGTACTATTTCCTGCGAAAATTAAACCAATCCCATCCAGGCTATTATTGGTAATTATATTTTTTGCAACAGTATTAAAAGAACCAGAAAGTCTAATTCCTTCTTCTCTATTGTTTTTGACAATATTATTCATGCCGCTATTATTGTTACCTCCAAACATAATTCCTACTCCATTATCGATGATTCTATTATCGACCAATTGATTCAAAGAACCACCTAGAGAAATTCCTGCATGCAAATTATCCGTGATGTAATTCTCCTTTATGGTCAAATTATCTCCTCTGGTATTAACTCCATATCGATTCCCTGTTATCGTATTATTTAATACTGTAAAATCCTCACATTCGTCAGTTACATAGATACCATCCCAATAGTTGTTACTCACAGAATTATTTTCTAAAAGAATGTTTTTAGAGTTGCCTAAAAACGATATACCGTCAACAACGTTATTTCTAACTATACAATTGATTACTTGGGCATTCTGTACATTTTCACAACGTAACCCATTTTCTCCTCCACTTAACACACAATTCTTGATCTGAAAGTGGACATCTGTATTGTAAATGGATATTAATACACTGGTAGTCGGTCCACTTATAGTCAAGCTATCAATCACATATGGGTCAGAAAATGTCCCACCTCCTGACCAATTTTCAGTGCTCGCTTGAGTTATGAAGTCTGTATTACCATTGATAATAATGGGTGAGTGATTTGCCGAGGGAGCTAAAATAGGCGTAGAACTTCTAGAATTCCTATAGTTCTGTGTAAAATTCATAAATGGTGCATTGAATAACGTTAAAAGGAAAATAGAAAGAACTATAATCCTTATCATATTCTTAGGAACAAATCTCATTATTATCAAAATGTTTCACCATTAAAAGTTCCAATATCATCCACTCTTTGATACATCAGTTAAAGATATAGTTCCAGTGCTTGTTACTCCTTAAAAATAGCGTAAAATTCATAATAAACACGGAATCTAATACATTTAGTTAAAGCGATCTTTCATACTATTTCTTATTTTCTTTCAATTAAAAGTCTCCATTTATTTTTAAAAAAATAAAATTAAGAAGAATTGATTATTCAACCAATTCTATAATATATACTTTCAGGGGATGAGAGTTTTACTCTCTACCTCGTTTTCTATATCTAAGGGACATAACTATAATACTGATCACCACTAAAGCGAGTGTTGCAGTAAAGATATCGAAGCTTGACGCGTCATCATCAGAAATTGGTGTTGTGGCCTCAGTAATGGATGTTGTAGTCGATATCGAAGTAGATGTTGTAGGAATAGATTCAGAACCAAGGTAAGTGACGAACACATCACTGTCGCCGTTCAGATCCTTACTCCAAGCATCATCTGTTGTGGGAAAATCGGTGGAGCGGGTTGAACCTATGAGATAAATGTCATCTGTGCCAACTAGTTCAATATCTCCCGCATCTCGATTAGAAACACCCTCTTGTGTTGTTCCGTCGTCATCCGCAGCATTTCCTCCGAGATAGGTTGAATAGTTCAGCGCAGAAAGATCCGCGGTAAGTTTCGTAACAAAATAGTCTGTAACTCCGCCAAAAGTATCATCGTAAGCATCAACGGTTGTAGGATAATCATTTGAGGCAGTATATCCTACGATGCAGGGATTTCCATCTAAGTCCAGTGCTATTCCACTGGAGAACTCATAATCTGATCCTCCAAAACGGCTTGAAGCCAAGAGGGTGGAACCATCCGCAGCTAAGATACTCACATAAACATCTTGAGTGTCTGCATCAGTAGAGGTGTTGTAAGCCCCTTCAGTGGGAGGAAAATCATTCGAAAATGTATGTCCAGTACAATAAATATTATCATCCTCATCCATAACTATTGCAGTCAGAACTTCGCCACCGGTTCCACCGAGGAAGGTAGAAAATTCGAGTGTTGACCCATTCGCGGAAAATTTTGTGATAAAACCATCCCAAGGCGATTCCTTTACTTCTCTATCCCAAGCTCCTTCAGTGGTGGGAAAATCACCAGAAGTTTTACATCCCCCGACAATAAGCCTACCCTCACTGTCTAATGCTAGGCTTGTAGGGTAATCTCTGGCTTCCCCACCAAAGAATGTTGAGTATTCCAGTACAGAGCCATTTGCGGACAATTGGCTGATAAATATGTCAAAGGAGTCACTAGATAACGTTTTATCATATGCATTGGGGGTTATCGGAAAATCAGTTGAATTAGTATACCCCGTCACAAAGATATTATCCTCGTCGTCTAGAATAAGCCTATTGTGCCCCACCCAAACCGTGCTATCTCTACTGGTTCCACCGAGGAATGTGGAAAATAGGAGTGTAGACCCGTCCGTGGAGAGTTTAGTCACAAAAACGTCTTGATCTCCATTAAAAGTGGTATTGTAAGCGCCCTCAGTGGTGGGGAAATCAATGGATTGAGTGGTCCCATAAATGACAATATTATCTTCACTATCTATTGCGATCTCCATAGTGTGATATAAATTACCTGTTCCTACAAACGTTTCATGCTTACTTCCACCGAGAAAAGTCGAAAAAACGAGCGTTGTACCATCTGCAGATATTTTACTCACGAAAATGTCTGATTGACCATTGTAGGTTGAATCAAACGCCCCTAAGGTTGTTGGAAAGTCACTAGAGTAAGTTATACCTGCTAAGACAATGTCATTCTGACTATCTCGTGCTATGCAGAGCCCGTGTTCTGTACTCGATCCACCGAAATAGCTTGAGTAGATTAGACTTTTCATATCGGAATCGCTTCTGGGATTTCCATTAGACGTTTTACCGATAAATCCAGTTGTTGGAAGTACAAACATAAAAAAGAAAATTAGAGTTAAGATTCTTCTCCTAATAATCCTTTTTTTCATCACTTCTCTCTTTAGCTCATGCTTTTTCATCTTATTTATCACCTTAAAGATTCTCTTTCATCTTTTAGGAGCCTTGATATGCTTTGATAGAACTATCCATCCTTTTGATCATTAAGCTCCACTTTTATCCCCATTTGATACATCTTTTGAAGATTTAGGTTCCTTTCGTGTTACTTCTTATTAATAAAGTCACATCAATTCTTTTTAAGCTGTAACATCTCTCTTCTGTTACGATCTTTCCTTTTCCATTATATTTAATAATTGGGAGTATTTCCTGTAACTTAAAATCAAGTTAGCACTTCAAATCAAGATAAATTTTCGGGGTAGCCTTGTGACCTTAGATGTGGATGAGATTCTAAAACTCTTGGAAAAAGAGCCTCAAATTGCAAGAACATTATATGAAATATTACGAGACCGTTTTGTGACTCGTGAAGAATCTCAAAGGTTATTAGAGGAGATTCAAAAATCCCGAGAAGAATCCACTCGTCGTTTTGATGAACAGCAGGCAGCAATTCAAGAAGTGCAACGAGCAATCCAGGAGCAACAACGAGCAATTCAGGAGCTCACGGTATCGATAATGCGAATTGAACAGAAAGAAGGGGAAATCTTAGAAAATACTGTATTAAACTTGATGAAGGAGACCCTTGTGCTCCAAAATATCGATCCTTCTAAGGTTCGTCGAGAAGTCCTTACAGATCCTAAGGGTGAAGTCTTCTATCAAGGTTATCAGACTGATATTGATGTCCTTTTAGAAAATGACAATACTTACCTCGTTGAGGTAAAAGCAACCACAAGTAGTCAAGAGATCGCTCATTTTCTGCAAAATGTAAGACTGTACGAATTAAGAAATCTAAAGAAAGTAACTCGACCAATTCTGGTGACATTACGGATAACTCAAAGTACTTATGCTTTAGCGAAGAACCAACAGATTAAAGTTATCACGGGCGGGTATTTAGATTAGCCGCAGTAAATTCGATACTGAATTATTCTCATAAACTCTCTCTCTAGACATTAACATCGACTTCTAATTCTTTTTAGAGTTTTATATGCCAACTTTCAGAAGTGAAGATAAACAGAACTTGAGGATTAATTAGTGGCAACTCTTCCCCATTCACTTCTTCTTCGTACTACAGAGCTTTTCCCCTACCCCAAGTTCAAACCTAATCAGTTACGATTGATTAAATTTATCCATCGCAATCCTCGAGTTCTTGTCCATGCACCAACAGGATTCGGGAAAACTCCAATTGCGCTTGCAGCCTTACTTCCTTTTGTACGAAGCGAAAAGAATCCTGATGGGTCACAGCTCATTGTTTTTACTAGAACCAAGACACAGATCTTTGAGCGGTATCTCCAGGAAATTAGCCGAATAGTCAAAGATCGGAAACGTTATGGGTATATTCGTGCTCTTCCTTTAATCGCTAAAGCTGACTACTGCATCCAAAACAAGAAATTTCCTTTTTATCTCCATAATGCCTGCTCAGTGATGCAGTGTCCAGAATACCGAAGAACTCGTAATAATTTTGATGAGGATCCTGAGGTAATAGCAGACCAACTTCCTCTTGGAGAAAATATTGTAGATACAACTGAATTCAAAACAATCTTACAGGATTTTGGTTGTCCCTACTTAGTTTTGAAGAGACTAATGAATCATGTGGGCATAATCCTGACAACTCACGCTTATCTTCAGTCTCCTGCTTTAAGAGAAGGTTTGCTCCCTAAATTGTCTACTAATCCCGCTCCTATGGCACTGGTGGATGAAGCCCATAACTTCACCTATCATGTTGCTGCTCAACTCACAGCGAATGACCTGGATTTAGCTCTTACAAAAGGCGGACACTTCCAAATTATTAAAGAACTTAAAAATCTTCTAAACGAGAAAACGGGGCTTATTGAACGTCCTTCTAATCTTGAGGACCAAGAGGAACTCATGGTCTATCTCACAAAAGCCCTTGTACAAAATAAAGCAAAAGCAAATGCTGTTCTTTACAAAATTGTCCATTTTTTGGAGACAGATGCAAAAATCTGGCTAAATACAGGAGAGAGTTTAGAAATACTTGAGCCTTATCCCGATGAGATCTTTTCTTTTCTTACTAAGAATTTTTCTCGTGTTGTGGCCATGTCAGGTTCCTTTGAACCTTTGAATACATATGTGAAATACTTTACAGCAGATAATTATACTCATTTAACCCTTCCATCTGTATTTACAAAACGTATTGACTGTGTTTTTCGCCATCCAAAAGTAACAACGCAATATAAGCGTCGAAACGTCCAATCTTTGGACATAATATCATTATTAGTCAAAAAGCTACATGCTATCAATGAATATGGTCACACTGTTGTTTTTGCAACTAGCCACAGCCTCAAAAATAAACTAACCCGATTCTTGTCAACAAAATGGGTTGAACCAAATCAGGGTAAATTCACTTGGCAACAAACAGTTCTCCCCTACTTACATCATGAACTGATTTTAGGTGTATTAAGCGGTCGCCTTTCAGAAGGAATAGAAATTATTGACCCCAAAACAGGTCAAAGTAAAATTACTATGATCATCATTGTGGGTTTGCCTTATCCTGTACCCAATGTACGACTACAAACTTTAGCTAAACTTTATACCAAACGATATGGTCGAGGTCGAGCTGATGATTTTCTTCTCACACTCCCAATGCAACGAAGTTTGCTTCAAGCAATAGGACGGGGAATTAGGTCAGAAAATGATTATTGCGCTTCCATAATTCTCGATTACAGAGCTGCTAGAAGACCCTTTGTACGAAATGCTCGAATTTTTAGTAAAGAAGAATCATTGTTCAAAGCTTTGAGAGTTTTCTACAAAAACCATGTGAGAATTAAGAGTGGTGAAATATAATATGAGGCGAATGGTACTTCTGGTCTGTGTGATATTATTTATCTGCTCCTTTATACCAAATAAACCTATATCATGTCTTGATTCGATAGAAGAGACAAAGATTGACTTACAAATTTCTTCGAAACTTATTCTAACTGAGGAAACTAATCAACAGTTTAATCGAACTTTTTCCCTCCCTCAAAAATTTGAGATCAATTTCATTCGAGTTCGTTGTTTTGCTACGTCAGATAAAATAAACAGTGTAACTGTGAATGCTACATTGAATACAAAACCCACAGTACAAACATTCTATGATTCTTTTAGCAACCTGACTTCTACAAACTCATTTGGTTATCCCTTTGGCACTTCTCTTCATCTTATGATTAATAATACTACTGACATACTTCGTATCTCGAATCAATTAACCCTAACATTCAATATCGCCTATTCAAGTCTCTCATTCATTGATCCTGGTAATTTTCAAATTGAGGAAGTCATATTTCATTCAGTCAAACCAAGGTTTATCCCTTCAGAACTGATTGGAGAGATGATTCTCCCCTCAAGTATCTCTGAAGGAATATACTTTATTTCCTCTTATTCTCTCTTTCTGTCACGTACTCTAAGAACAGAGGTCTTTTTACATACAAAAGAAGCTGTAAGGCTACAATTCAGGATAGAAACTCTACCAGATACCTTACCACTTTCTTCTGCAGATATTGAGGTTCACACTGCAGACACTGTCTATAGGAATGAGAGTCGAGAAGCGGCATTGTCCTTGTGTAACTCTGTCGTAGCTGATATAGAACGTAATACGAGGAGAATCACTTTAGTTCTTAAATTTAGACCATCAGGAAATACTTTAAACAGCTATATCGCTTTTAATTTTAGAGTTTATGCAAGTATTGCACCTGGAAAACCGAAGCAGAGTGAATCCACAATATATTTTCTTGGACTTCCACAAGTTTCTCCCATTATAATTGAAATTATAAGATGGACTTGTTTCTTTATTCCATTAAATTTATTCTATTCATATAGAAAGCGCTTAAAGAAATCTAGTCCCGATATCGCTCTTGATAAGTCTAGTTTGAGGGAATTAGAATGAATGGAAAACTTACCAATTTAGGTCTGGCTGGAGTTGGGGCAATTACGCTTCTCCAACTGGGATATCCCCCAATCATAGCATTTGTAATTTTTAACTTAATTCTTTCAGTGGGAATACTAACTCAAGTATTTTTCTCACGAAATATCAATGAAGTAATTGCTAAGCCTTTATGGAATATAGAACTTGAGTTATGGAATGAATATGTCATCTATAATATCAAAAAGAAGAGATATTTGTTTTCATTTCATCGAATTGAACAAATTCCCCGAAATCATCTAGAAAACCTACGTAACCTCACTTCTTTTCAATACCGAGTCTTAGAAATGCATGGCTACGTTTTCCTAAGTCTTTCCATGAAAATACCAAAGCATGCTAATTTTGAAGAAATAAAACGGAAGTTCGATGAGAAAAATAAGGAGTTTGTAAAAGCTTTACTTCATCAACTACCTGGCATTAAGTTAACATGTGGAATTGAGCACCTACTGTGGATTATTGGATTAAACATCAACTTTCAAGAATTGTTCACAATAGAAAAACCAAGTGAAATTACAGAAGTAGAAACAAAGGAAGATCAATTGAGTAGTCTAGATACTGAAACTTCCGCTGAGTCCTACTCTTATTCTCTGAATTGTGTATGTGGGCAACAACTAACTTTCAATCTATCTTCCCAAGAAATTCAGGAAAAAGGAAGCAATGAAGATCCATTCGGTATCACGATTTTGCATAAAACCCCCAGATCTTCTCCTTGTGCTCTAATTGCATACATTTCGAGTGATGGTGAAGTTGTATCACGTGAAATGAACCCTAAAACTCTTGAAAATTTCTCTCTCCTTAAATCATAATCATTGGAAGAAAATAAAATGCTTAGAAAGAGTGTCTTAGCAATTGTAGTAACTTTAATTTTCCTGTATCTTGGAGTACCTTTCTTAGGAGCCCTACTAGCTTTTAATGTTGTCATGATATTAGGTTCAGTGGGTGAGCTGCTATTCATAGAAAATAGCGTTAATTCTATGAAAAATTCTAGGGATAACGCAGTAACGGTTATCCCTTTTGTATTCGAGGAGATAGAATCTATCAAGAAAGACATGAATGCTCCTGAAGTCGCTAATACTCCAGATTCTGCCACTACACCACAACTAACTCAAGAACAGGAGAAGGATAGTGTCATAATTCAAGCCCAAAAATCCGAAAGAGAAAAGAGAGAAGCAGGTAATCTACTAAAATACCTAAAATTTGAAAAGCACGAAGTTAAAGCCAAAAAACTAGAAACGAATGTGCAAAGAATGTAATTCACATTGCTCGAAGATCTTCAGACATTTTTATACACATAGCTAATAGTAAGTATGTGATATAAATGATTTCTCTGAGGAAAATAAATAATTCTACTAAAGAGATCCTGATACCATTTTTGAGTTTATCTAGCTTTTTGGGCTTGTGGATAGTCTGGAATCTAATTATCTTAATGATATAATCAACTCTATCTGGTATTATCTTTAGATACTTATTATTACACTACTTATTAGTTCTGGAAAATTCTTTCTTTTGCCATAGAATAAATCGTTGACAGTTGCCAAGGATGAATTCTACATCTTGTAAGGCAGTTTCTGCGATTGTTTTATCAATAAGCGTCCATGGTGCTTGTGCTTCGTTTTCAGTTATTGAAGGATATTCTGCAATAAAGCGAAGTTCAGCTAGTTTATTCATTTTTGGACCTATTTGTCGAATTATCTCTTTCCATTCATCTGGAATCTTGTCTGCTAGGTCTTTTAAGACAATTTTACCCAATAATCCTGAAGGGTCATGATCTTTAGCATATTCAAAACCTAGGAACTTAATTGTAGCTTTAATTATTTTTTCTGCTGCTCTTTGTGCATCAAAGGTGGCTTCAGGATAGAGTTGTATCTCGAAGTTTCTCTTTGCACTCCTTAGTTCACGAGATGCTTTCTCTAAAAGTAAAGCAGATTCTTCATGAATATTCAGAATTCAATCACTTCTCCTATATGGAAATTTTCTTTTAGCTTCCAAATATACTTATTTTTGTACAGAAATCGTTGGGCTCCTAGAGCATTGAGTTTCACTTGAAGTTGGTGTAAAATTTTCCTAACAAAATCATTTTCGTCATAAAGAATGATCGCTTCTCTGGTCATATCCAAATAGATTGGTTGTGTTTTTTCCGCTTCTTGCAGAGTTAATAGAAAAGGAGATATTCGTATGCCATGATTGACTGCGATGTCAAATGACAATGACGAGAATAATTCTTTTCGTAAACCCCATGATGACGGAAGTTCCTTTGTTATTATAAGAAGATCAAGATCACTGACCTCAGTAGCAGATCCTCGTGCTACTGATCCATAAATCACAACTGAGATGATTTTAAGATTAGATTTCTGGAATAGATGATTTATGAATTTCTCTAAGGGAATTTGATATTTTTGAGGAACAAGTGATAGATCTACTGTTGAGTTATACATCGTTCATAAATCCATTTACTAGATATAATTTCTTATTAGATTAAAATATTTAGGTATAATTATGCTATTCAGTATTCTAAAACGAAAAAAAACGCCCACTTGAATTAAAATATTGAGAAACATTTTAAGGCTAAACCAGTTATTTACGATGAGTAACAAGAAATATAGCACTTAAAATCAGAGAAATTAGAAGCATAGTCATAAATGGGACATCAAGGAGCATTTTTGGCAATTCTGGAAGGAATAGATCAGTCACTTGTTGCCATTGATCTTGACCAGTTACATCATCAGGCCATTCATCCACATTCTCCGAAGAAGGTGATTTATCACTTCCATATAATTCCCTACTACTCCAACTATTATCTGAGACAACACGTTTTCGCGATGCTACTATAGAAAAGTCATAATCCCCTGTTCCTTCGTAGCGTTTCACATGAAAGCGCCAATCTCCTGATTGATCCATCATAGCAGTAACTGTCTCCTCATTTGATGTTGTATTACTGTAATCAACTTCTGCACCGCTTGGATTATAGAGATATAAATCATAATCACTAGAGGGATTAGCTGTTATAACCACAGTCACAAAACTGGAGAGAATAGCTGAAAATTTGTAGTAATCATCATGATCTAAGTCTTCTACCAACATCCCCGTCTCAACAGCTCCAATAGAAGTGGACAAGGCTGAACTGAAATCATCTCCTGCATCCACGCCTGAATTTGCATCGTTTTGAAAATTAGAATCAATTCGAATCCAGCAGGGTGACATTCCACTTTCTCCAGATAAGTCCCATGCAACATTGGTATTACCACTTCCCTTTTTCGATATTTTCCTTGCATAAGTACTATGACTACTATCATAGTCAATATACAGATTGTAATAATGAGAATTGTCTCCTATAGTATTTCCTCCCA
Organism: Candidatus Hodarchaeota archaeon; assembly: GCA_016840025.1. Next base: position 11,286 of record JAEOTF010000522.1, on the reverse strand, counting down.
ATATAACTGTTACAGAATCCGATGAAGTAGTAATCGATTGCATATCCATCGCAGCATTACCACCAGCATCACTAGTCGTATCGGAATAGTTTCCTGTGGGTAGTCCATAGCCTATGGAAGCAATGTTAATCAAAAGCAGAAAACAAATTACGAGTCTTAATTCTAATATTTTTTTCACTTTAAACCCCTCTTAATAGATTTTTATGATACAATTGGGATTAACAGAGAACTAATTATCCTTATTATTACTAATCGCTTTTATTAATTACTTCATCTTTATAGGTGAAAAGATTAACTTTCTTTTAAGGAGGAAAAATACTTCCAGTGTAGTGCTTCTTCACGACTGTTTTTACTGATTATATGGGCAATTCGAGGGTTATTAGGGAGATTTTGCAGCTTTCTAAGCGTTTTTGTTGGATTTGGACTAAGATCATAAATGATTAGAACATCATAATTAATGAGTTCATCTTCCATTCCACCTAGTGTATCTATAGCTATATCAGCTGGCAAACCAAACCTTCCCACCGATAAGAGGACTACTAATTCAGTTATCAAAGCCTTATGTGATACAATGATACCGATTTTTTTATTCTGGAGACGTTCTTCATCGATAATTTTAGCTAACATTTGCATTTTAGGATGGACTCGTGAAATTTGCGTCAATTTGGTTTCTACCTTCTTTACTTGCGAATTCACCAATAATCTATGAAAGACCGAATTGTCGGTATTTTTCTTCCATTCTTGAAATTGACGAAGTACTAATGATGAAGACTTATTTTCCAGATCATTTTCAATTTTTAACAACTTTAAAATGGACGTTACCGAATTTAAGTGTCCATTAGTGGCATTAACTTGCTCCAAGGTATTCCTTAGGTTTAGTAATTTCTTAACCGTCATTTTATAGGGATTAAGAAGGTATGTATCATTGTTAATGATTTGACAGAAATCTTCCCGTGCTAATCGAAGCCACCTTAGAACCATTACATATTGGTGAGGCAATGGTACAAAGATTGGTTCAATAAATTGAGAAGGGGTTTCTTCTTCTGTTTCTATTAACTTTGTGATTCTTAATTTGTTTTGGACATTTCTTAGTTTATCTTTAGAAGAGAAAGATACGGAAGCAAACGCAATATGCAGTTTGGGATATAAATGATTCAGTAAGACATCATAGGGTAGTCGTTTCCCTAGACTTTCTACATCAACAAAAATAGCTAAATCGGCATTTTTTGGACAAAGACCAGCCTTAATATCCTTAGTTATCCAATAAACAGGACCTGTGATTATTTGCGCATTCTGATATACCTTATTACGTTGAGAGGCTCCTTTATTGGTTTGAATTAACCCAAACGCACATTCGGGTAAATCGATGGCATAAGTGAGATATTCGTCAATTTTTTGAGCTCTATGCTGATCTGAAGTCGCGATAATAACTTTAGTTTCCTCAATACCGACCTCTTCAAGTATTCTCGCGATAATATAAGCAATTGAAGATTGAATGGTATCAAAATCCCTCTCAATTACCAGGATTGGTTGTTTAATCACATTAGTCCAAATTTCTACAATTTCTGACGATATAATATCTGGTTTCGTCAATAAACTAGTTTGCATCTCTACTCATATATTCTTCTACCATTAATTCATAAATGTCTCAAGTTACCCATATGTTTTATTCAAAAACTAGATCGAGTCTTCCCTCAACTGATGCCGATAATAAACAGTTAAATAATCATGTAGAAACAATTAGGTTTGTTGGTTAAAAACATTAATACATATTGCAAAGTGGTTTTAACAATAAATGGTTTAAAGCCGTTAGTTCAAATAACAAGATGTTTCTGCTAGTATCAATTACTACTAGCGGTATTATCACCAAACAAAAGGAGCTACTGGCTTAGCTATTAGTACATTTGAAAATTATTGATACCCTACAGTTACCAACCTGAAGAGATAGATCTGTTATTCCTTCTACTACTCGTTAAAATATAGAAACCTGTTCCAATAAGTGCTAAGACTACTCCAAGTATAGAGAAGGGAATCGGAGAAGGGATAGATGAAGCTAGTTCTGTCTTTTTGGAGATAATGTAGTGGTAATAGCCAACAAATTCATTCCCAAATTTAATTTCATAGGAGTCAGTAAAAGATGAGGGTAAAAGAAAAGTGACATCTAATTGAGTTGTACTATTTGCGGGTATCTCTTCTCCTTCAGCAATTTTATTTCCAGTAACTTCTTCATACAAATTCACTGTTGCGATTGAACGTAATTTTGGGCTTAAATTAGTGTAAACGAAGGACATATTTACCAGTGATCCAGGGCTATCACCTTGGGAAAGAAGAGTCGCATCTGCCTTCAGTCTTGGCGTATTCTCTAATAGATAGGGAAAATAGGGTTTGACAACTTTCCAGTGACTATTGATATTTTGTGGTTTTGGATTATAAAACCACTCGATTTCTTTCCATTCCTTGATGATATGGGTTGAATTTTCAAAGATCGGAATTTCTATCGCAGGATCGGCTGCAGTGCCATTCCCATATAACTCCAGAGAAATCGGCATGAGTGTCTTCCTCTCGAAATACATCCAGTTGTCCCAAATGCCTGCTGCATAAATGGGTCCCACATTGGGATCCCCGGGGAAACGATCATTGAAATGAAATGATGAAGGAAGAAAGGATTCAAAATCGGGTATCATAGCTTCACAAAGATCACGTTCAAAATAATCTAACGAAGTCTTCGCGAAGTAAGTCGCGTTCGTACCCGAATGGAGGGAGTAAGCCATCGCAAAACGGTGATCTAAGGCAAAATCTCGATAGACTTGGATTTCGGGCTCACTGAAGGCTGAAACACCGGGATAATTGCCAACGAGTGAATTATCACTCCAAGCAGTGCCATTTCTGAAGAACATATCATAGTTTCTATTAAGGTCTATATGTCCAACTAAATCCTCATTAATTAACCCGTCGCCATCATTATCGTTGCCTTCCCAATTGTAGTAAAGTAAATTCTCGCTGCCATTGATTTTCTCATAGAAAACAAAAGCAGAAACTATCCCATCTCCATCAATATCCTCGTAAGGATCTTCGTCTGATAGTCCATCTCCATCGTCATCAAAGGGTCTAGCATTCTTTCTTAGCCAATAATCATGTTCATTAACAACCCTATCTAACGCATCGGGATTAATTGTCGGAATAACGTAAATTTCTTGTGTATTAATAGCTTCAGTAATGAAATCATCCACTCCATAGTTATTCAACAGATCAAGGATAAATCGTAGGGCAACTTCAACTGAAATTTGTTCTCTTCCATGATGGTTCGCGACAACAAGGGTTTTTGCCTTTTGGTGTGTTCTCAATTCATTTGTGATTCTAACAGATTTAATATCTTGACCGAAATGACTTGAACCCATAATGTCTACTTCAATCAAATCGCCTGCAGCTTCATCAAAAATAGTGATTTCTTCCCATAGAGCACTAGTGTTGTGATATTGATTATCATATACTAAAGAAATAGGACTCCAAGTGTTTTTAACATCAGGTAGAGTAGGTTCTTCTAATATTAAAATAGCACTTACTCTCTGTGTATATGGAGGAATCAAGACGGAGAGAAGAAATATAATCATAATTAGTTTTATAGATGGTTTTTTACTCATTTTTTTCACTCAATGCTCAATCATTGGTTTTTTCCTCTAAATTATTTTTTAATTAGCGCTTAACATTCAGAAAATCAGGACACCTAGTAAGTTTTATAAAAAGCCTCTACTAACGCCTATTCCAACTATTTTTCCGAAACTTTAAGGGGCAAAAAAATGCAGTTTGTAGAATCTTTTGATGGAGTCAAAATTTGCTATGATGAACTAGGGCATGGTGACATCTGTTTAATATTCATCCACGGGCTTGGGGGTAATATCAAGATGTGGAAACACCAAAAATCCCTCTCTTCAAAATATAAACTTGTGTTTATAGATTTAGCTGGCCATGGTAAATCAGGTAAGGACAGAGAGGTTTATACCATACAATCTTTTGCACAAGATGTCAAGGCAGTGGTGAATCAATGTGTTTTTCCAAAATTCTTCCTGATTGGCTGGTCCATGGGAGGAATGGTCATGTTGGAGACCGAGAAACTCATTTCAGATCTTGTAACTGGTCTGATTGGGGTAGATACCTTAGCATGGGAAGGGTACCTTAAAATGGATGACACCCGGATAACTCAATTTCTCAAACCGTTTAGGGAGAATTTCACTGAATCTATGATAAATTTATATAAAACGTGGATTCCTGCTAATATGGAGGAATATGAGGCCACAGACTTCTTAGCTGATATTCAGGATTTAGATCGGCGTTCCATATTAAGTAGTTGGGAGCAATTTTGTAAATGGGATTATAGGGACGTAGTAACTAAAATCAAGACTCCTATACGATGTATTCAGACTAAACAGGAATATAATTTGGGTGAAGGAAGACAAGAATTTGATAAACACTTCAAGGCAGTGTATATGGAAAATGTTAACCATTTGTTATTTTTGGAAGAACCAAGAAGGTTCAATGAATTATTAGAACAACAAATTCAGCAAATTCTTGAAATAAAACCAAAATTCTGAATTAGTAAGGATGAATAAAATCTATTAAGCGTGGGTACAAACATGCAAACCAATTTAGTATAAAAAATTTTACCGTCCTATTTAGATCTTTTTTGCATTATAAGTAACAATTTTAGGCGATTTAAGCCAATGGTTGCATGAGACCCTGAAGGTAAATACATATAATACATTAAATTGTGTTAAAAGGAGTAAGGAGTAATAAGCTTGTGGAAAAGGAGTAAAAAGACTGCAATTCTCATGTTAGCAGCATTTACTTTCATTTTAATAGTTGATAATAGCAGTGTGATTAATCTTAACTCCACCGCTGCTGCGGGGAATTCTACGCCGATTTCTATTAATGGAAATGAAGAATTGGTAGCCTTTATAGCGAATAACGGACTACCTGGGGATGGAACCTATGTATCCCCATATATCATTGAAAATTTTAGCATTGATGCCAGTACAGCGACTGGAATCTTGATTCGATTTACGGATGCTTATCTTATCATCCGAAATTGCACGGTTGAAGGTGGGGGATCGAATTCCTACAGGGGAATTTACTTGCAGAGTGTTACAAATGTAAATATCAGCAATAATACGACATTTTCCAATGGGTACGGAATCGCTCTGTTTTATTCGAGCTACAATACGCTGTCAGGGAACTCAGCAAATAATAATTCTAGAGGATTCCATCTGTCTAAATCGAGCTACATCACACTGTTTGGAAATAACGCTAGTTATAACAATAGGGCTGGAATCGTTCTATCTTCTTCAAACCGCAACTTCCTCTCTGGGAATACAGTGAATAACAATGGCGATGGAATCATTCTATCTTCTTCGGACCACAACACACTTGCGGAAAACTCAGCAAATAACAATTATTATGGATCTGGAGTTTCTCTGTTGTATTCGAAAAATAACACGCTTGTTAGGAATACGGCAAGTTATAATTATGAGTACGGGATTTCTATAGGTTCAGAATCCTCTCGTAATATCATTCATCATAACATGTTTCTTCTGAATAATAGGGGGTTTATCCAAGCGTATGATGATGGAACTGGTAATCAGTGGTATGATCCAGTGACTCTGGAAGGTAACTATTGGGGAAACTATACCAAGACAGGAGAATATGTACTAGATGGGGCTGCAGGTGCGAAAGATCCTTACCCTCTAGAACCGCTTGATACTGATGGGGATGGCATGCCTAATGAATATGAGATCAATATGGGGCTTGATAGCTCCCAAGATGATTCAATGGACGATTTAGACCAAGATGGGTTATCTAATCTGGAAGAATATCAACTAGGGACTCTCGCCAATAATCCTGATACAGATAGGGATGAATTAACCGATAAGGAAGAATTACAGACTTACGCTACCGATCCTTTAAGAGAAGATACGGATTTAGATGGGCTAGCTGATGGAAATGAGGTACATACGTACACGACTGACCCTTTGAAATCAGATACAGATACTGATGGGTTACTAGATGGGAAAGAGGTGTTAATCTATTTCACCAATCCTCTTAACTCGGATTCCGATGGAGATGGATTGTCTGATGGAGACGAGGTAAAAAAATACCGGACAGATCCCATGGACTCAGACTCGGAAAACGACTTCTTCCCTGATGGACTCGACTATGGCTGGTGGGGGCATCCCCGCAGCGTTTGGGACAATCCATTAACGCGAGGACTATTTGTTTGTGGAATACTGGGGCTACTTGGTTTAGTAACTTGGGCAGGTTTTATTAGATACCAGCTACCCAAACTACAACAGGATTTGGAACGGTTGTTCCTGCACTTTCAGCAGTATGTCCAGCAATTTCAAGAAGAAATCACCACGCTTCAACTCAAAGCAAGTCTAGAAGAGCTTGAATCCGCAGCAGCGCACATTTCCCTCTCGTTCCACTCCTATGAGGCCTTCTATCTCTTCGCGTATCAGTTGGTGAGACGTAAGTGGTTACCATACTTTCTCCGGCCTAAATTACGCCCCTGGGATCAACTTTTAACATCTCTGACCCAAACTTATAACTCCTTCCAACAACTGCGGTTTAAACGGCTGGAAGCGAAATATTGACAGGGAAGAAGGAAGTAAACCAGTGGTCCCTGGAACTCCACTAGTACGTTCATCTTTTCCCTGTGACCCGTTAGTTACACACAATTGATAGTTTTACCTAGATCTCTTTGCCATACAAGCAACAATTGTAGGTGATTTAAGACAACGGTTACATGAGATACAGTCAGCTTTTTTCTTTCCTTCTCTAAATCGTTGGACAAGATCTGGTTCTCTAATAAATGGACGACACATAGAGATGAAATCCACAAACTCTTCATGTAATTATTCCATTCTTGAATAGGTACGTAACCCCCCAACCAAGATAAGGGGCATATCACCGATATACTGATGGATTTTTCTTGCACTCGTAGCAAAATAAGCTTCATCTTTTTTTCTGAATTTCCTATCAGACTCCATTCCGCTAATCTCTATTGCATCCAATCCCACATCTGCTAACTTTTTTGCTACTCTTGAACAATCCTCAACAGAAAATCCTTCTGCTGGATCATCAGATCCATTTATCTTAACAATAACAGGAAAATCAGATCCAACAGCTGATCTTGTTTCTTGATAAACTGATAAAAGTAACTGAGCACGCTTCTCAATACTTCCACCCCATGACTCGGTTCTTTGATTGGTTTTACTGGAAAGAAATTGACTAAGTAGATAACCATGTGCGGAATTAATTTGAATTAAATCATATCCTGCATTCTTCGTTCTTAAAGCAGCTTTGTGAAAGCCCTTAAGAACATTCTCAATGTCTTCAGTGGTCATCTGCTGTACTTTTATGTCCTTACGAGGAGAAGGAGCTTTCGTAGCAGCGCCATAGGCCCCACCATGCCCTAATTGCGCAGCAATAACGCTTCCAGAGTCTAAATTATGTACCAGTTGTGTAATTTGCTTAAGGCCTTCTAAGTGATAATCTTGGGAAATGCCTGCCATTCCATCACCTAGTTTTCCTTCATCCAATACATAAAGATCCCCTTGAATTATAAACCCGACTTCTCCCTTAGTTAAATTGGAATACATTGGAAAAAATTCTTGTGTTATTGTTCCATCCTTATTAGCAGCCATTTCGCCGGTTGCAGAGCGAACAAACCGGTTTAGTAGCTCTAAATTACCAATCATGCCTCGATCAAAAAGTGACATGGTGCACAAATGGGATGATTTTAAATTATTTATTTTAATCTGTTTAGTTATTTTTTCCTCTTTACTTCCTTGCTCATGACTTACTAAACTTTCAGGAAGGCTTTGAAGATCTACTGTAACCGATGGGAGTATGTTAAATGTAACAAAAATTATTAATTCAAGAGGAGATTAAGAGGTAGAGAAATTAAAGATTATTTCACAATATGTATTAGTCAAAGATCGATTACAACCTCTCAAAGTTAAATATGACTGTTTTTCTGGGATTCCTTTATCCACATGCCATATAAGGTAATCAATCAAGCATCTAATTTAATAAAGAATTCTATTCCATTCTTATTGTGCATTCCTTTAAATTACGAAATATTTGCTAACTAATAGGTGTTAGAAATATGGTTCAAAGGATTCTAGATTACAAAGTCATTTTAGAAAAAGATCCCAAATGTGGAAATGGTGTAGTCTGTCCTTCATTTCAAGGATGTTATAGTCAAGGCGACACTATAGAAGAAGCTTTAGAGAATATAAAAGAAGCTATTGAACTATGTATTGAAGATCTAAAATCAGAGGAGAAGCGATCCTAGAAGCGATCTTTTTTTGCTAAGGTTTCCCATGCTAATTTTGTATAAGGTACATTCTTTTTCTTTCGATATCAATATCTACTTCTAATTTCATTTTTTTATTGGTAAAAAAATCAGATAGATCTACTAACTAAAAAATATCTGATATTTAGGATTGAGAGGAGTGTTATTGAGATAAATCAAGTATTTAGCAAAAAAACCTGCCAAATCTTTGTCAAATAAACTATCCTCCAAACTATCAAATAAAATATCCCTATCTGAATGAAGTTTGAAAATGCTTACTCCGAATTTATAGGGGGATAGATTCATAGTAGCTTTGAGATTCGAAGGCAAACCAAGAAACTGCATGACAGGGATCAGTTTTGGTTCTTGAGAAAATAACACAAATTGAATCGCCATATGAGCTGCAAAATTCATTAGGCACTTTTTATCAGGTGTTGGGTTGAAGAGGAGTTTAATGTTGTCTATGATAGAATGATTTCTCAAAAAATTCAAGAATTTCAGAACCTCAGGTATCGCAGTAAAGCTATCGAAAGTTAGGTTAGATTTTATTGCGGAAGTCCACCAAGAAAAGAAGGTATTAGGATCAAGATTGGAAGCTAGAAACCTATTCCAATCTTTTTTGAGAAGATGTTTTTGAGAGAGGTAAGTATCTCCCACTAATACAAAGAACTCGTCTAAAATCTCTGCACTCCCAAAGTGATGTAAAAGAGCTGGAGGATATGTAAACGAGGGATAGAGTTCATTATAAGTATTTTTAATTACTCCATTGACTGAAGACCAAGCATGTTGTAACATTTCCTCTGGTAATTGCATAAAATCGTAAATTCTGGTCGCTTTATTAACATAACAAGAATCAAAGATTTGGGCAAGTCCAGCATCATCAACACGTTTGAGAGTGACACGGATCGTCTCAGGAGTAGCATCAACATTGCCAAGAAAGATGTTCCAAGATTTCACGAAATCACTCGAGTTCATAGGTTGGAAAGCTCTGAATATTCGTTCCTCCAAGGGATAAAACTTCTTCCCAGTGTGCCTGTACTCCTCTTTGACCACTTTTTTAGCCTGAGTGAAATAATTAATGATATGATCACTCTTTAGAGGAACTTTGTTTGCTACAAGATTGTGATCATCAAGAGAAACATTAGGGAGGGGATTGAAAGTCCCAAGATACCCTGCTTTTCTGATATGTTTTAATTCATCAGCTGAAAGAGTCAAAAGATGCAGACCATACCAGGATACTTTTTCATGATCCTCACGCTCTTCGTTAATTTCAATCATCCGATCTGAAAGGGTCTTAACAAACTCATTACTACCAGCATTAATTTCAGAACATATGAAAAACAATTCATTTAGCTGATATTTTCTAAGAAAGTTTATTTCATCTTCAATCACATCTAAATCCCGGTATCGTACCTTTTTTCCCTTAACCAGAGGTTCAGAGCAAATTAAACAACTCTTTGGGCACCCTCGAGACACTTCTATGGGAACGGTAAGATCTATAGTCTCCCCTGAAAACCTGGAATTGAATGCATCTCGTTCTTTTATGATCTCGTCTGTCCATTCTTGACGGTAAGCAGGAAGAAAAAACTGAGAAGACCCCTTTTGGAGTGTATTTGCTTGAAAATAAATGAGATTCGCAACCTGATTGAGTCTTTGATTGTTAAGAACATCTTCGAAATGCTCAAAAAAGGCATCAGGTCCTCCAATCACACCATAATCAGGTTTGAGGTAATTCATCAGCTTTTCTGGAAAAATAGAAAATGCAAATCCTCCAATGACAATAGGTAACTTTGTTAGTTTGCGAAGAACTTGAATTAAACGTTTTGTTGCTTGGATTGGATAGTATAAAGGGGATTTATTTTCTTGGTGGTAATAATTGTTCGGAGATCCGACGATATAATCATTTACATCCACGGCGTCAGTGTTCCTTAAGGTGATTAATATCATATCAAAAGAATCTTTTTGAAGTAACTTCCGTAAATAAGTATTCCAATGGTCTTCTAAGATCCCATACAAATCGTGTCGGACAGTACGAATTCCATGCCTAGCTGCAATCTCTGAAACTTGAACGAATGCGTAAGGATACATCAAAGATGTCTTGAGATTACTTGCATTGAGTAAGAGTACGGTTCGTCGAGGATTCATATCCATACCGATGGCCACTTCCTCCTTTAGTTTAAATTTTTAATCTAAACCATATGCAATAGAAACAATGTTGATAAAAAGCAGAAAACAGGTCATAAGTTTAAATTTTAATGTTTTTTTCAATTTAAACCCCTCTTAATAGGCTTTTGGTATACTCTAGGGATTAATAGAGAAAGAATTAAGCTTATTATTATTATTAATCGCTTTTATTAATTACTTCATCTTTATAGATGATAAGATTGGCTTTCTTTTCGGAAAGAAAATAATTTCCAATGTAGGGCTTCTTCACGACTGTTCTTACTGATTATATGGGCAATTTGAGGGTTATTAGGTAGATTTTGTAGCTTTCTAAGCATCTTTGAGGGATTTGGACTAAGGTCATAGATGAGTAGATAATCAAAATTAGTAAATTCATCTCCAAATCCACCTAGTGTATCTACAGCTATATCATCTGGTAACCCAAACCTTCACACCGATAATAAGGCTACGATTCTCGATACTTCCGCCCCATGAATCAGTTCGTTGATTGGTTTTACTTGAAAGAAACTGACTCAGTAGATAACCATGTGCGGAATTGATCTGAATTAAATCATAACCAGCATGCTTGGTTCTTATGGCAGCATCATGAAAGCCATTAATAACATTCTCAATGTCTTCAGTAGTCATCTGTTGTACTTTTATGTCATCACGTGATGAAGGAGCTTTCGCAGCTGCACCATAATCCCCACCATGTCCCAATTGCGCAGCAATAACGCTTCCAGAGTCTAAGTTACGTACTAATTGAGGTATTT
>JAEOTF010000521.1 GCA_016840025.1 Candidatus Hodarchaeota archaeon | reverse complement strand
TTAATAGCGGTAGATTAAATGCTCTCGAGAAATCGGCGTTTATTTTAACTCAAATGTTTTATGATTTAGAAATGGATGAGGTAGAGCAGTTTACGCGTACAATCGCAGCAAGTGGGGAAATGTTAGACTTTGATGAACCAGCTTATGATAAACATTCTCTAGGCGGAGTCCCTGGCAATAAAGTTACATTACTTATAGTTCCCATCGTTGCAGCAGCTGGACTATTAATCCCCAAAACAAGTAGTCGTGCGATTACAAGTCCTTCAGGAACTGCAGACACATTTTCTGTGCTTGCAGACGTCAATTTTTCAATAGATGAAATCATAGAGATTGCTCCTCGCACTCGTGGCATGATTACCTGGGGTGGTGCACTACGTCTCGCACCTGCGGATGATAAACTAATACGGGAGGTAGAATATCCTCTCGGCCTGAATCCTTTTTCCATGATGTTAGCTTCCATCATGGCAAAGAAATTGTCTATGGGAATAGACTTCTTAGCTCTTGATATTCCCACCGGTAAAGGTACAAAAGTCGTTGATCAAAAAGAAGCCAACCATATCGGTCACAGATTCGCAGAACTTGCTCACAGATTAGATATCAAGATCGAATGTGGCATTACATTTGGTGGAGGACCTGTAGGTCATGGTGTTGGCCCAGCCCTTGAAGCTCGAGAAGCTTTAGAGGCTTTGGAACATCCTAAAATCGCCTCTGTTTCGTTAGTTGAGAAATCTACCGCTCTTGCAGGCATATTATTTGAATTAGCTGGTATTATTCCCAGAGGTTCAGGAAAAGACTATGCAAAAGAGTTTCTATACAATGGCAAGGCATTAGCAAAGATGCATGAGATCATTGAAGCGCAGGGGGGTGATCCTAACGTAAAAACCGAAGAGATACCTCTCGGTCAACATATGTTCGAGGTACAAGCCCCAGCAGATGGTTGGATTGTTGAGATTGACAATATAGCCATATCACGAATAGCTCGTGCAGCTGGTGCTCCTAAAGACCTTGGTGCTGGCATTTGGTTTCTCAAGAAAAAAGAATCTATACGAAAAGGCGAACCCATACTGCGTATTTATGCTGAAACTGAGCGTCAACTCAACGAAGCACAGGGTCTTTATGCAAAACTTGCCCCGATTACTGTAGAAGGAATGTTATTGGGTAGAATTTAGTGTTTTTAACTTATAGTAGAACTCAAAATATGATCTTCTCAAATAAGACGACTCCTGACGTTTCATTTTCCCAATATTTGAATCCTAACTTTTGAACTATAGGAACCAGAGCTTTAGGACAAAATACCTCTATTTGATGAATTTTCTTTTTTTTAAGTATTCATGCAATCCCCTAACAGAAATGTAGAAAATTATAATTATACAATCTGAAATATATTTCTATTCCTAATAAGACCCTTTTTCTCGACTATTCGAATCTTATCTGCTTCTATAGTTGATTTCAATATTGCATGAGTCATCACGCGTCTTTCATTCTCGAAAGGGACCATTTTTTTATCAATTACTTGATTTGCTAAAAAACTTAGCGATTTCGGGCCTGTTTTCAAAGCATGAAAGAGTCGCTGTTCATATAAGGTTAAATGAGATAAAGCGTGACGGAATAGTGATTTTATTCGCTTCTTATTCCTTATAATTGATCCATGAGAGGGAACCAGAACTGAAATGGGTAATAATTCCAGTTTTATGATTGATTCTCGGAGTTCAGCAAAATCAGATGAAGGCATTGGAAGTACAGGTTTAGCATTTACTCGTGGATCAATTAAATCTCCAAGAAAAAGAATTTGACGTTCTGGAATATAGAATGAACAGTGACCCGGAGCATGACCTGGTGTAGGGATTGTTTGAAGAGAAAAATCATCAAAATGCCAAATTTTATCATCACTAAAACAGTCTGTCACTTTAATTTTATTTCTTTTTCCGAAATAAACTTCACTAATAATTCCAAAGACAAACTCAGGTACCATAAAAGCCTCATAGAAAGGAACGCACAAGTATTGTTTTTCAAGTTTGAAATAATGATGAAGATTTCTAACAAAAATTGCTGCATTTTTATGAGTTTCAACCGAGATTAAGGGATTTTTTTGGATAAAATACGGGTCTCCGAGACAATGATCACCATGTCCATGTGTATGTATTATTCTATTGATTTTAGTAAGGTTCACGTCCGCTGATTTTGCCATTTTAAAAATACGATTTCTATTAATAGCAGTGGAAGCGTCGATAAGTGTAGGTTGTTCTTTATGATTTAAGTAAATCATAGAACAGGTACCTCCGCGTCCCCAACGTCCTTGGTGTCCTGGAAAGACAAAAATGTCACTACTTACTTCGTAAGGACGAGATGAAAGAAAATTCATTCGTGAAACCCTGTAATGAGACGTTTTATGTGCCAGTTTAATCCATTTTAACTTTTCCTTTCTCAATGGTAATTACTTGATCATCCTGAAGTAAAGGAAGACGAAGTTCTTTTTCGTGCTCTAACACATCACTTGAAGGATGTGTAAGAACTATTTTTCGTGCGTTTATTTCAGACAAATGCTTCTCTAATATTTTATAATTCATGTGACCTCCTAATTCCATATTCCAAAAATTACATTCAGAAATCAGAAGATCTACTCCATTTGCCATTTTGGGTATTTCATCGTTCCAACTTGTATCACCAGTTATAGCAATTGTTGCTGAAGGATGAGAAATTCGATATCCAAGAGATTCAGAACTATGTAACATTGAAAATGCCTGAATTTTGGCCCCAAATTCAGATATGATCTCTCCAAGCTTTAAGATCTTATAATTTAAGGGATAACTTCGTGGTTCTGAAGCTGTTTTTTTGTAACAGGCTTCATAAAGTCGTTCAATAGTTGCATTTAATCCCTTAGGCCCAACACAGGTAAATTGTCGTGTACGTTTGGATAAATAATGGAAATCAAGAAGGAGAAAGGGAATACCCGCGATATGGTCTCCATGGAAGTGAGTAATGATCATTCCATCCAAAAAATCCAGATCAAATCCTAATTTTCGCATCTGTAGAACAGTTGTGGGTCCACAATCAATAAGAAACTGAGAATTATTAGTTTGAATTAAAAATGCTGGATAGGATCGCTCCCCATCATTAAAAGCATTGCCTGATCCAAGTACAGTTATTGTAAACATTAGATTTTATCTCCTTGTCAATCCTTTTTTTTAAGATGAGAGAATAGATTCCTTTAGTATAGTTTTAATTTTGTGCACCAGAAAAAAATTCGAAGACTTTGTTACTCCCATGTTAAATAATTACACACTAGGAAGATCAAAAAATGAATCCCGAGTTAGAAATGGAATTAATAGGACGTTTAATTCTAGCTACATTTCTTGGCTTCATAATTGGAACTGAAAGGGAATTAACAGGACATCCCGCTGGTGGACGTACGCATGCTCTCGCTGCTTTGGGTGCTGCAATATTCACTATAGTGTCTTACACCTCTTTTCCAGATTCTGACCCATCTCGGGTCGCTGCAGGAATTGTAACGGGATTAGGGTTTTTAGGTGCAGGAATTATCTTCAAAAAAGGAGAAACAGAAGTTGAAGGTTTAACTACGGCTGCAGGTATTTGGACAGTAGGCGCTATAGGAATGATGATAGGTACTGGATTATATCTATTAGGAGTGGTGTCTAGCATACTTGTAGGAGTCATTCTTGTGTCTGAGAGATTTTTTAATATCATTACGAAACTCTTAACCAATCGGGATTAATTAAGAAATAGAGAATCAATTCAATCATCTACGAGAATAACAATTTTAACTTGAAGAACATAAATCGAAAGGAAAAAATCAATTATATAGAGATCAAGTACAAAATAAAACATGCTTGAAAAGATTTCAGAGGATATAGTTTTAGTCAAAGGTAAGAACTCAGGTAGGTTTCCTTACTCTCATTCAATACTGATTACTTCTCATGATAATAAGGCTGTTCTTATTGATACAGGCTGTGGTATTGAAATTCTTCAACAGATTAATGAGAAATATGATATTAAATTTATTATTAATTCCCACGATCACCCCGACCATTGTGCTGGTAATTGGCTGTTCAAGGAAAAAGATCAAAAGGTCTATATTCCCAAAGAAGGTTTTGATACAGCTGGGAATCTGTTAGCATTATCCGAACGATTTACTGAACCTGGTTTTCTCGCTAAATACTGGAGAGAGGGTATTGCAAAAATTATGAAGTTTAAAGAGTTTCAACCAACCCATTCCTATGATGCTAAAAGCCTATTCGAGATTGGAGAAATAATTCTCCAGCCTATTTACACTCCAGGACATACTATAGATCACTATTGCTTATTTGAACCTAATGAGGAAATTCTTTTATCATTTGATATAGATTTCACTTCATTTGGCCCGTGGTATGGTCATAGAGAGTCCAATATTCCTGAATTTAAGAAATCAATTCAGAAACTCAAAGATTTATCAATTAAAACAATAGTTTCAGGACATCGAAGCGTTATTTCTGCTAATTTTTCCCATCATTTTGATACATTTTTCGATAAATTTAAAGAAAGAGATGAACGAATTTTAGCTTTACTTGAACAAGATTCTAAATCTATTAATCAGCTAGTTGAAAAAGCTCCTATTTATGGTTCATTTCCTTATGCTGAACCTCTGCTACGTTATTGGGAACACCAAATGATAAAAAAACATTTAAAGGAACTTGAACAGCAAAACCTGGTAATAAGAGTTAATGAAGATCTCTATGGAATCAGGTCGTGAAATCTTAGGTTTTTAATTCCCTAATTGCCTAAATTCATCAGCATTACCGCTCTTTGTGGTTTCTATAGCTTAGAATGACATATCGAAACATATAAATATGTCAATATAATAGTCATATTTCCGATTAAAATGGAAACAAACAAATCTAAAGAACTTTCACTCATTGATAAGCTACTTCCTGTTTGGATTTTTATCGCTATGATATTAGGCTTTGTTCTTTCTGAATTTGATGAAGTTAATGATTTTTTTAATCTTGTTCAGTTTGGAACCGTTTCCTTACCCATAGCTTTAGGCCTTCTCTGGATGATGTATCCTGTTCTAGCGAAAGTGAAGTATGAAGAGCTGGGAAAAATCAGAGAGATGAAAGGAACTTTTGGTGTTTCCCTTTTCCTTAATTGGGTCTTAGGCCCTCTTCTCATGTTCTCACTTGCCTGGTTATTTCTTTTTAACCAACAAGATTTTCGAGAAGGGATCCTTCTTGTTGGTCTAGCTCGTTGTATTGCTATGGTTCTTATTTGGAATATGCTTGCAGGAGGAGATAGTGAACTCTGTGCAGTTCTTGTTGCTTTAAATTCTCTCTTTCAAATTTTCTTTTATTCAATTTATGCATGGTTTTTTATGGATTTTCTTTCTAATCTAGCCTTTGGAAAGGGTACCAGCATCGATATAAGCATCGTGGATATTGCTATTAGTGTTTTTATTTTCTTAGGAATTCCTATGATAGGTGGAATCATTACTCGTTATGTAGGAATCCAAAAACGAGGGAAAAAATGGTATGATACAAGTTTTGCACCTAAACTTGGTCCATTTGCTCTTATTGGTTTGTTATTTACAATTGTTGTTATGTTCTCTATGCAAGGTCAAAATATTCTTGATAAAGGAGCAGAATTGCTTTCTGTTGTAGCAACTCTTACATTCTACTTTCTTATTATGTTTGTTTTATCGTTCTTGGTCTCCTGGTTATTACGTTTCGTATATGACCAAACAGTAACCTTATCCTTTACAGCAGCCAGCAATAATTTTGAATTGGCAATAGCAGTCGCTATTGGAACTTTTACTATAGAAAGTGATCAAGCTTTGGCTACTGTTGTTGGACCTCTTATTGAAGTCCCTGTTCTTGTTGCTTTAGTCTATGTATCCTTGTGGTTAAAATCAAAGTTCTTCCATCCTGATGGAACCCCTAAATCTTTTAAAACACAATCTTAATCCAATTAAATGGTGAACATTTTGTCTAAACCTAAAATTGAAATTTTTACGCCTGCTGGGGCATGTGGTTGCTCTTTTGCTCCTTGGATGAATAAAGTATGGAATACGGTAACCAAATACCGTGAAAACATAGAAATTATAAGCCTATCATCAGA
Source organism: Candidatus Hodarchaeota archaeon (assembly GCA_016840025.1). The sequence goes on along the minus strand of JAEOTF010000521.1, from coordinate 12,147 downwards.
TTCTCCCAGAGCTAAAAAACTTGGAGTAGGTGGTCAAACTATTGTAATTAATGGACAAGTAACTGCTGTAAGAGATCTCGAACAAACGTTAAACCTAATATTAGGTCAAACATGATTATTAAATTTTATCATGGCAATTTCTGGCGATAAAAGTGACAACAATAACTGAGACCATTAATGGTTCATTAACTTCTGGAATAGATACTCTCTTGGATTATCTCTCCTTTCATGTTCTTCTCTGTTTGATTCCTGCTTTCTTTATTGCAGGAGCTATGGCAGTTTTTATCCCCAAAGATACTGTTATGAAATACATGGGTTCAACAACTCCTGGATTCATCTCCTATCCATTCGCTGCTCTTGCAGGTTTTCTCTTAGCTGTATGTTCTTGTACTGTACTCCCTCTATTTGCAGGGATATGGAAAAAAGGAGCAGGATTAGGACCTGCTGTAACTTTTTTATTTTCTGCTCCAGCAGTAAACCTCTTAGCACTTACATACACTGGATCTCTTGTAGGATTAGATATTGCTTTTGCTCGTGGAGTTCTTGCCATTCTTTTTGCTATAATTATCGGTGTCACAATGGATTATTTGTTTCCTGATGCAAATATCAAGAACTCCCAGGAAAATAGTGATAATACACTGGATCTTACTTTTACTCTTTCGATCGATAGGATTCTCTTAGTAAGTGCAGTCATATTTGGCTTTATAATTGTATTATTAGATTTCCCGATAGCTTTCATTATTGGAATAATTTGCTTAGTAGTGGTTACTATCCGTCGCAATGAACAAATTCCCGCCTTGATGATCTGGTTAGTATATCTTTTGTTCACAGGAACTTCACAAATTAATTGGTCCTCTCATCCAACGGAGTTTTTTGGTGTTTCTATATCTGATGAGCTTGCTAACATGTTATTGAAAGCTTTCTTATCCTTTATTGTGGTTATAGGTATTTTTATCCATTCTTGGCTTTATATTCAACAAGATCAAATTGCTGACTGGCTTCAAGAGACAAAATTCTTTGTGAGATCCATTTTGCATCTTATAATCATCGGAGTATTTGTAGCAGGGTTAGCAAAGTATTTTATTCCCCAAGAACTTGTTGCTGATTTGTTAGGTTCAAATACTGTTCTTGCCAACGTTTTTGGTGTGCTTTTCGGAATTTTCATGTATTTTCCTACGCTTATGGAAGTACCTATTGCTAAATTGTTTCTTGATTTAGGTATGGCTAAAGGACCATTACTAGCGTATCTTCTTTCTGATCCAGAGCTCTCGATTCAGAGCATCCTTGTTACACACAAGCTAATGGGAAAAGAAAAAAATATTGTTTATGTGATTCTAGTAGGTATTTTAACAACTATTGCGGGACTGATCTTCGGTTTAGCAATAGGTGAAGGATTTAGTCTTTATTAGGTGATAAGAATGAAACGAATAATCAAAGTATATGGTAGCGGCTGTATAAAATGCAAAACACTTGAGAAACGTGTCCATAAAGTCCTTACTGAACTAGATCTTCAGTTTGAAGTTAAAAAGGTAACTGATATAATAGAGATCATGGACGCTGGAGTGAGCTCAACTCCTGCCTTGGAAGTAGATGGAAAAATGATTATGAAGGGTCGAGTTGCTACAGAAAAAGAAATTCGGGCAAGTTTAGAACCTTACTTATCTTAAAACTCAAATTGATAGATGGAATAAAGAAATAAATAGGAGAAAAAGATGAATTATCAAAACCGTAAAGATCTGCAGCGTCGTTTGGGTAATTTAGATCCACAATCCGCTGTAGCTCATCAAAACCAGTTAAAATTTCTCCAAACTCATCTTAACAAGAATAAATTAAATTATGAGATTAAAAATTACGTTGGAGATCTCAAAACTCTAGCAAATGAAAATCGTCTTAAAATCATACTCGCTTTAGCTTCCCAAGACCATTGTATTTGTGAATTGGAATTTCTTACAGGTCTAAGTCAGCCAACTATCTCTCATCATGTCGGACGTTTAGAAAGAGGGGGTTATATCATAACTAGGAAAGATGGTAAGTGGGTAAATGTTGAGTTGACTGATAAAGGAACGTTAGCGCTCGAAGGAAAGGTAGAGAGTAAACTGATTAATTTTATTAGTGGCTTAAACAATTTAAAATCAGAATAGGTATCATAAATGTGATAGAATAATTTAAGAACCCCTTTCTTTCCTAAACTAATCAGAATAAATCTTTTAAAGTAAACTCTGATCCAATGGATATATTTGTAACGCTTTTCAAGCCTTATATTTTCATCCGTTAATAATTTTAACAAGCACTTTGAGTAAATTTATTGATATAGTAAGAGATTAATCGTGATTAGGAAAGGCGAGATACAGGTTACATAAAAAATAGACCATAAATTTCGTTATAAAAGTAAAAATGGTTAGAAAAACGATGAAACTCAATTTAATACCTTTTGATTTTAATGAAAGACTGTTATTGCTCAACAAAAATGATTTTGATGAATTGGGACTGAGTTTAGGAAAATCAGTTCGATTTAGTTATGATAGGCTTAATTTTTCAGCTCGAGTTGCCTTTACTTCTTCTCTTATTCCTAAAGGAAGCATTGGTATCCCCCCTCATCTCATCAAGCAATATGAACTCCCTGAAAACGAGTCTGGAAGAGTGGAAGTGCTCAAAACAAGTGAAGTTGAGGGAGTAATCCAGAAGAAAATGATGGGCGGCAATTTAGATAAAGATGAAACCAATCTATTGGTTCGTGAACTGAGAGATGGAGCAGTATCACAAGTACATACTGTGGCATTTGCCTTATCTCATCATTTCGGTAAAACTGAATTGAAAGAAATAGAATATTTAGCCCAAGCCTTATCCGATTCAGGGACAAAGCTTGATTTCACTGCACCAACTTATAACAAACATAGTCTTGGTGGAGTCCCTGGCAATAAAGTTTCATTACTAATTGTTCCTATTGTTGCAGCAGGTGGACTTCTTATCCCTAAAACTTCCACTAAGGCTATTACCAGCCCTTCGGGCACTGTTGACTCTATGTCCGTCTTTGCAGATGTCGATCTCTCTCCTGATGAAATTATTGAAATTGCTTCCAAGACAAAAGGTTGCATCGTTTTTGCAGGTGGAAAACTTGACCTTGCTCCGGCCATTGATCGAATTATTGAAGATGCGGGTTATCCTCTTGGTATAGACCCTAAAAGTCTAATGTTAGCAGGAATCATGAGTAAAAAATTGGCAACAGGAACAGATTTTATGGTTCTTGATCTTCCTTGCCCTACAACAAAAATCCCCACTATTGAAGAAGGTCAAGCCTTTGCACGTTCTTTTGTAGAATTAGCTGCGCAATTAGGAGTACGTCTAGAGGCTGGACTTACTTATGGAGGAGTACCCGTTGGCCACTCTATCGGTCCTGCGCTCGAAGCGCGAGAAGCTTTAGAGACATTGATGAGTAATGGAAAAACTGGTCCAACTTCATTAATTGAAAAATCGACTGGACTAGCAGGTATTCTTTTTGAAATGGCAGGATTATCCGCTCGGGGTCGGGGGAATGAGTATGCCCGTGAATTATTAACATCTGGTAAGGCTTATGAGAAATTCAAACAGATTGTAGAAGCACAAGGTGGTGATCCTAGCGTGACTCCTCAGGATATTACAGCTGAGTTCATTGATGAAGACCATATTTTCAAATGGAAAGCATCTGCCGATGGTTGGCCTATTGAGTTTAATAACGCTGCTTTAGCGGCAGTTGCACGAGCAGCTGGAGCACCCAATGATAAAGGTGCAGGAATTCTTGTTAAATCAAAAAAAGAACCCGTCCGCAAGGGAGATGTAGTACTACAAGTATATGCTAGTAGTGAATCAGCCTTAGATGAAACAATAGCCCTCATTGCTAAAACTGTACCTGTAACTATAGAAGGCTTTCTGATGGATCGAATTGCTTAGAAAAGTATCGAGAACGACTATATTATTTGATTAGATGCACAAATTAAGTAAATTAGAAAAAAAAGTAAAGAGATGTTTTAGGATTTATTTCATTTTTGAATAGCAGTGAGGACAATACACCAGGGATGAATCTACTGTCTTACCGCAATAGGGACATGTACTGGCTTCACGTGCTTTTTTCTTTCCTTTTTTCTTGGGAGCTGACGCACTTGTAGTCGCGAAGGTCGATCCTCGTGCTCCTAAGCTTGGTTCATATAATGGTTGAGCCAGTGGCCTTGCAGCGACTTTTGGTTTTGCTCCTCTTCTTCCAACAAGTAACAAAATTATGCCTAATAATAATCCAATACCCCCAATGATTAGTGGAAGCAACCAGGTAGGCGTGCTTTTTACATCAATACGTGCATCACCTGTTCCAGTATATTCAAAGTACAGATAAATATCACCTTGATAGTTTGTAGCAGCTGAGTAGCTATAGACACCTTCTTCATTAATGGTACCAAATGTCCCAAGATCTCTACTACCTGCACCTCGGGTAAACGTATCCCCAGTAACAATATATAAGGAGATAGTAAGGTCTCCATCTATATCTGTCACAACCAATTCAAAGTTATACGATTTTAATATTTCAAACCCCGCTACTGTACCCATATGTGCAGAATCATCATCTGTACCTGCACTTAATGTGATATCTGTCCCCGGTGAAGGTGAATAATCTTGAGTACTAACAATAAAATAAATCCCAATACCAATTATACCGATAACGAGACCAATGATACCTATTACTGTAATAAGCTTGGGCATAGGAAACTCCACCTTTACAAATTCTGTAAACTGGCAGGAAAATTATTTCATCTCAAAGAATTTAAAAATAACCTTTTATAGTCAAGAAAGGCATATCTTCTTAGAATTTCTTCCTTATTTTACCAGAGCTCTTCTTCCCCTTTTAACCTAGTTAAGTAGAAGTTAAAAATTAACAAATTATATATAATTCATTTAATAAACGGGATCTGAAGTATATCGCGAAAATTCCCTCCACATTTTGGTCAATGAGATTATTCTATCTTTAAAAATGATTTTTCAATAGGATTTAGACTCCAAATTTATAATATTCTTGAAAATAAACATATTATCACAAAAAAACGCTTTTTTAAACACTCACAGGTTCGAGGCAACGACGTAAGATTTGAAAAATAAACAATCCGTCTTTAAATTATCTGAAGCATATACTTTATCAATTCTTGAACATTATTGGCGATTAGTCAAATCTTTAGAATAGTATACTTTTGATTAAATAGCAAGTTCTCCCACCTGTTTGCTCTTAGTTGGGGCTTATTAAAGATGGTTAAGCTTGAGGATTTAACTGCGTTTAAAGAAGCGTGGAGACTTCTCCTTAGAAGTGGCGTACACACAGCTAATAGCTTAACAGTGGATTCCATAGCATTACGTCGTGTTTTTCATATTTTAGAGTCGATTAAAAAATCTGGACGTCTCCACATCATTGGAATGGGGCGTAGTGGCAAAGTTGCGAATATTTTCTTAGAGGGATTAAAGGACCAGGGTTTTAGAGCATCTAGGATTGGAAAAACGTTAGCAAAACCCATTGATGAACATGATGCTGTTGTAGCCTTTTCAGGTTCAGGATGGACCCACACCACCACCTATGCCGCAGAAGCTGCATTAAAGCGTGGAGCAACTTTAATTGCTTTTTCAGGCAATCAAAAATCGTTATTGGCACGGATTGCTGATTGCTGTATTCTTATCCCTTCTGCACCAGCCTTTTCCAAACATTATTCTTATCTCAAACGACAAATCAAAGGTCAAGTGGCACCTTTGACACCTATGGGTACTATTTTTGAACTTACATCACTTTTTATAACGTCTTGCATCATTGGTGGACTTGGTCATGAGAATAAGCTTCAAGGTTTCGAGGAAACTGTCTCATTAATTCAATCTTCGGTTCGTAACTCACTTGAAATGTTAGAACAATCAGATGATTTACAGGAATTTATAGAACTTACAAAAAATTACTGTAATAGCGGGGAATATGCCGATAGATCTGTATTTTGTGTAGGAAGCGGTATTTCTTCCATTGTTGCAGCCATGATTGCTATTCGTTTAGGGCATTTGGGCATAAATGTTCAATCAACATATGATTGGCGGTTTAGGAAGCTAAATGATTTACTAATTTGCATTTCTGGTAGTGGTGAGACTTCCTTGAGTCAGAGATACCAAGAATTAGCTAATAAGATGAATATTCGTTCTATTGGTATAACAAGTTGGCCTAAATCCATAATCGCTCAAGAAGCTACCTTATCATTTCAGATAAAAGGAAGAGACGAGCGTTTTTCTGGGTTTGAAAAACCTATAGATTCGATTAGGTGTATTGTTCCTGTCTTTGAATATGGAGTGGCAGTATTCTTAGATTCAATAGTCGCACAAATTGCAAATGATCTTAATATAACTGAAGGTGCTATGAAAAAGCGTCATGCAAATGTAGAATGACTATCTGCTATATCAAGGGGAAAATTATCTTTCTAGGCCTCTGTGGTGATTAAAAAGAGAAATAGCGTTTATGAACTAGCTTAGCACTATCTTTAAATTTACACAAAGTTAAGCGAAACCAGTAAACTTATGAAGGCCGACTATCCATGAACAATGGAGGCTACTATTCTGATCGAAGATAGACTCCTTGCGATCGAAACATTACTGAAGAATGTCACCAGTCGCATTGTAGACATTGAGGGGCTGTCTTGTGTGACCAAAGATGGTTTACCCATCGCTAGCGCGCTTACCACTGATGCTGATGAGGACCGAATATCTGCTATGACAGCTGCTATGCTAAGCTTAGCTGAACGTGTTGTACAAGAACTTAACAGAGGAGAAATGGACCAACAGATCATTAAAGGCACACGAGGGTACGTAATTATTATGGATGCGGGAGAACATGCCGTACTTGCAGGTATTGCGCGTAAAGGAGCAAAGTTAGGATTGATTCTACTCGACATGCGCCGTTGTTCTGCAAAATTAGCCGAATTAATTTAGTACTGTATCTTTCTTCGATGATCCCTTCAGTATCATTTAAATTCGCTGTGTTAGAAAAGTTGAGAGGAGCTTTGCTGTTAAATTTTGGAGAATCGTAGTTTCTTATAAAATAATATCTTCTTATATTCAAAACTGTTATGTTTTACTTGTTATTTTCTCATAATATAAGTTTATGAAGCTTTTTAATAGATATCATTCTGTATATCAGAGAGCGAAAGAGGAAAACGAAAGTGTCTCGTACTAGTAGCATGAGTCAAGGTATTGCAGGAGTTAGAGCGAAACGATTCCTTGCGAAAGCAGTATATGAATTGGCTTCAGAAATTTCACGCAAGGTTCCTGATGCACAAAAAGAGCTAAGGGAGATCGTTTCTACCGCGATAAAGGCCTCTTTCGAGTTTTCTCCTGAGCAAGCCCTAACTAGTCAAACCAATAGCTTTCTCCAATGGCTAGGATTTAGTCCTGTCGATGTGGAATGGGATGAGGATCAACGTAAGGGAGTTGTCCTTATTGGAACATCAAGGATGTGGAAAGGTAATATCCTTGAGGATGAAGTCCTGCAGATTATAGTTTTAGCTATAATTGAAGGATTATCCCGTTTGTTCCTCAGAGCTAGCGCGAAAGTAGAGATTGATCGGAAAATGGAACTACCCCCAAGATACAAGGTTTGTATTCGATTCTCTTCTAGGTATGATGTAGATGTAGAAAAAATCGCTATTCCCCGTAAAGGAGTTAAAGCGGCTCCAACCACAGCTACGAAAAGTGGTGTTTTTAATGTTCTTGGCCAAGATCTTGTAACTCCCATCATAGGTAGACGGATTGGAAAGGATGAGGCAATAGAAGCTCTTGTAAAGAGCTCATGGGATTATATTCAGGAAAAACGGCCCGATCTTATCGAAAGACATGAAGAGGATTTAGAGTTAAACCCAGTCTATATTTTATGGGTTACTTTTGAGATGGCGATGGCGGATGGTCTCATTAAACAAGTCGCTGCGGATATTGGTGCAGGCTTCCATAGCCTTCTTCGTGATCCGCGTCCCACAGCGAAGCCAAGTGACCTATTAAGAGGTGTGGGACTACTACCCATCGAAGAAGAGGAAGAACTCATGTTTACATCGCCTAATCGCATTTGTCAGCATTCTCATGAAGATTTTTGTAAGTTTCTAACCCATATTTGGGCTAGATATGCTTCTCTGGCTCTAGATCGAGAAGTTGTCGCAGATCCACCGTCTTGCGCATCAGGAGCTAGTAGCCTTTGTATTTATACTTTTAAATTGATTAAAGTATAATGCAACACAATAAGGTGGTAAGCAATAGCAGGATTGAGGAAGCAATGAAAGATGAGGAAAAGTTCAAAGCTACAATGAAAACACTGAAAGAAGTGGGTGATGCATTAGCTGATTCAATACACGCTCTCTTTGGTGAACAAGGAGAAAATTTCAAGACAACGCTCGCGAAATTAGAATCTGAAACTGATAAGATTGATAATGTGATTGGAACATTAGTAAATTGGGTTCATCTCCAAAAAGAGGCTTATCGTAGCATTTTGACAATTTACGAATGGACGACAGTATTTGTTGAAACACCTGATGTTGTAGCTAATCTTGATGAACTTCGAATGAGAATTCGTTTAATGCTGATCCCTCAAATAAAAAACTTCACAACTGTGATGGTTAACGCTGAGCGAACATCCCAAGGTGTCATTCAAACTTTCCAGAACATAATTGAAAGTCTTCCTACCGATATCCAAAATGCTTCTGACAAGAATTTACAGATGCTAGATGTGTTGGAATACGATCCTGTAGCACAAGCAAGTATTTTAGATACATCAATAAGTTCACTGTATCGCGGTGATTTTGCAGAAACTAACGTATTGATTACTAAACTCAAAGATAATATTGCTAATCTCAAGAAGATCGTTGATTCTTAAATTCTGATATAATTACGTTGCTTTTTCTTGCCACTGTTCAAGTTTTGTGAGAAGATCTTCACGATTACGTCCACCACTTCTCCAAGATGTCGATTCACGAACAATTTCAACTAGATACAGCTTATGTCCATGTTTTTCATGTAGTATATCTCTCAGTTTTTGAAGTGCGAGAGAAATTTCCTTAGGCTTGCCCTTTTTAACCAACCTGCTCATTGAGTCAAATAACTCGCTTAGAATCAAATCTACTGACCATGAACTGGGGTCATCAATTTTTGTTCCATAGACCTCTACTTCACGAGTTGAATCTTCCCATTTCAGTTTCCATGAAGCTATTTGATTTAAAAGTTGCTCTTTGTTGCCCATCCGTGTTGTAAAGGTTTTTATTTCCATTCCTAGTTCATACATAAATGTTGGTGACCCTAATAACGAAGTAACAACATCTCGAAACTGTTTAAGAGCATCCGCAATATGTCTATTATCTTCTGAGATCTTTACATATTCAATTACTGCAGAAAATAGATCCTTGGGATCTGTAATCGTCCGCCACTCCCTAGGTTCAGGTAACTTTGGTCTTGCTTCTACAACTTCCAGCGTAATAGCATTAGGTCCAAATTCTTTCACTATTCCCTTTCTTCGAAGTTGATCTGCTGCAATTCTCACTTTTTGTTCTGTCATTCCAGTAACTTGAGCTAGTTCACTATAAGCTGCAGATACTTTTTTTCTAAGTGCAATTAAAACAAGACTTTGAGGGTCTTTGCGTTGGCTAAGGATTCGCTCAATTCGGCCAACTGTTTCTCTATCAATGGTGGTAGCAGAATTCATAAGTATTTTGGAGAGGGTTTCTATGGAATCTCCTAAAATTTCCTTCATGTCTCTGTTTTCGACTTCTAATGTTTGAACTCGCTCATATAGCTGCTCAATTGACATTTCCCTGCCCCTCTGCTTTCTTTCTTCTTCTCTTCGAACTAATTCTTGTTTTTCTTGCTGGATTCGCTGAATTTCTAAATTTAGTGCTTGAATTTGTTGATCTCTTTCACTTATCGTCTTTTGAGCTATTTCTGTCCATGAATATAGTTCTGAAATACGATTTCTGAGATCTATATTCTCCTGTTGAAGTGTTTGGTTAGCTTGTACATACTGATTCAATCTTAGCCTGAGTAAACGGATATCTTCATCACTCATTGACCAATGGCTCCAATTTTATAAGAAACAAAAACTAATTTTAAGCTCATTTCTCCTATGATTTTTTTAAGGCATCTGAAATAAAACTATTATATCAAGACACCTTACGTTAATAGAAAAATTGTGGGGACACCATATGAGCTCTAGTGACTCCAAAACTGCAATTTTAAAGTTAATACAGATCATCAATGATCAACAAAAAGCATCGGAAAAGGAATTGGCAACCACCGTTGAAGACGTGACACATCGATTAAAACGGTCACCTCGACCTAATTACTCTTTGACCGATTTAATCCGGCTACTCGATGCTCTGAAGAATCGGATGGTGGATTCCAATACGAAAGCTTACCAAAATTTATCACAAACCGGTATACCTCTCTTGAAAGCTGCCCTCGGTGGCGGAGATATTGGTGATATATCTATAATAACTGATTCAGGAGCGCAAGAGCAGATAGATACTTTAGAAGCTGAAATACAAGAGAGACAAGAAGCAATTGATAAGCTAACTGAACAATTAGAGCAACAAACGAAGCGGTTGGGAGAACAAATGGAATCTGTTAATGAGAAACAAGAGGAATTAGACGAAATAAGGCGTGCTATGGTCAATCATGAAGCTGAAAAGACCCAGTTGAATATCCAAATTGAAACAATCGGAAATAGACTCGTTGACGCCCATAGTCGCATACAAGACCTAGAATTAGCTATTGGAGATCGGGATGAGGCTATAAAAGCTATACAAGATAAAACTACTGGTGAATCTGACGCTAAAATAAAAGAGTTAGGAAGTCGAATTATTCGAGCTGCTGAGAAGATAGAGGATCTGACAAAACAGCTTGGTGACAAGGAAGAATCCATCGTAAGTCTACAAGAAGAAATTCAACAACTTAAAGATGAAAAAAGTGGTATTTCCTCAATGTCTGAAGGACTTAGTGAACAATTTGCGGCTATGGAAGTAGCCTTAGGACAGGCACAAAAGGAGCTTGAAGACGGTCAAAATGAACTTACTCAGTATAAAAATAAGATTGATGAATTAGAAAAACATCAGAAAGAATTCGATGGTCAAGTTGGTCAAATTAAGAATGAGAAAGAAGATATAGAAAAGAAGCATGAAGATCTCGAAGTAGCTTACAAATCATTAGAAATAAAGTATGAATCCTTGGAAACAGAACATAATGGGGTAGTAAACGAACTCTCTAAAGTGAAATCTGAAGTTAATGGCAAATCGGAAAAAGAAATGGAGATTTCAACTCGTTTGGAAGCTCTACAAAAAGAGTTAGAAGCTAAAGATAAGACAATTGAAACTGAAAAGGAATTGTATGAAAAAGTAATCGGTGAGAGAGAGCAAATTAGATCACAAATGCTCGAAAATGAGCAAAAAACCGCTTTAATGCAGGGGAAGCTCGATGAAAGAGAAACAGATATACAAATGTGGAAAGAAGAGGCTGAGAGAAATCGGTCCAAGCTTCAGGAAGGCAAAAGTACAATTAAGACATATGAGATGAGAATAGAAAATCTGAAAGAGCTACTTGAAGAGAATCCTAAATACTATCTACTGATGATTGTAGAAGACATGGAAAGTGGAGTGAAGATCAAAGAAATTGCAAATGTCACTGGTCGCCCAGTTACTGCCATCAGACGAACTCTTCAAGCCCTTGAGGATGAAGAGTGGTTAGAAATTAAAAAAGGCGATGAAATTTATATGAAGAAACCTTTTCTCAATGTTACATAATAGTTAGAGATTTACTTCGCTATTTTTCTTTCATTATTTTCTGTTTTGATATTATACCACCATTAGCAATCTTAATACATAAGTGAACTACCCCGTCCTAAAGGACGGGGCTTCCTACGAGTCCGCTGAACCGCATCCAACTCGCATTGGACAGGGAAACTTTCGTTTTACCGTTGGCTGTCTGTCGTAGAAAACCCTTCCATTGAATGAAGAAGGATTCCTCGTTCACAGAGGATTCGTGCAATAGGTTCTCAAACCGATCTTGGATGAGGTAAAATTTGGCGAGGATATTAATAGCTGAGGCACAATCGCGATCTGCTTGAAAACCACACTTCGCACA
>JAEOTF010000520.1 GCA_016840025.1 Candidatus Hodarchaeota archaeon | reverse complement strand
ATGCCCTAGCTCCTCTGCGAAGACATCGATCAGATCCTCCAACAGAATAAGCTGTCTTTCCATAACTAAAAAGAACACAAACAAATAAACAATAATTAATTACTCATCAAGCTCTAGCTAGCTAAATAACGAATGTTGTTATACATTCACCACGAACTCGTACACAATGCCTTCGGCGCGCGCACTGCTATAATCGAATTAATATGTAGACGAAGACGTGATGATTAGCTAGCTATTCTAACTTTATTCCTGCCTTGGTTGCCTTTGAATAAAGGTAATTAACAAAGGCAGAGCATGTAACTAACATATATTTCGCATCTTCAAAGCTGAGATCAGTTTGCTCTAATAATGCATGTCTAATTCCATCAGCACTACTAGTATAACCATATAAACTGCTAAAACTATTCTTAAGTGCTGGATGTAAACCAATAGTAGGTTCTACTTTTTTAAGTGCTTGACCTAGGGTTGCATTGTTCAGTTGGGTAATTGCTCTGCATATTGCTTCAACAGCACTAATTGACTCTTTGATAGAATTTCGATAATCTGGTGATTTCCGATCCGAGATTAAACTTAATGCTTTTGATAAATGGGTATTAATTATCGCACTAGGTGTCGCTAGAGCCTCTTCTATTTCAGATATTTCTACCTGTGAAGATATTGGTGTGATTCTATTTTCAACAAAACGGTAACCTGATAATTCTTGTTCTAGAACGGAATTGCATCTTTTTTTGAATTGCGTATTAGCAGCGTTATCTGGATGGTTATTTGCGGTAAATTCGATAAAATCATAAACCTCGTACCATTCACATCCAAAGAAATACTCTCGTATATTAGGAAGATCAGTACGCCAGTTGAAGCCTAATTCATCAACTGGACGTTTGAAGTAGTCATTGAATATCCTTGAGAAATATATTCTATCATCTCCTCTTATAGCTCCACTTCTCTGCAAATAAAAATAATCTAATACATTCCACAAACGATTTTTTAGTGCATCGTTCATTGAGTTGACTTGAATTTCAACTCTCCTTTCTTTTTCTCCGATTCTTTCTGAGAATCGTTCCAATTTATGAACCAAAATATAGTGTATGATATTCATTAAAAAAGATTTGAGATCAAGCGCTAACTATGACTATCTTTTTGAAAAAAAATTATAAGTTTTTAAATTCTAATTTAAATGCATGCATGAATAAAATCAGAATCGTCATCATCATAAATAATTAGCTAGTAACCAAATTTTACATTATTTAGGAGCAAACATTTAATTAAACAGGTTCAGAACCCACTCAATCATCGCTTTAACCAAAATCTGCTTCAGTAAACAGTTGTTACCCGCGAAATAGGGTGTAATCTCCAAATTCTCAAATAATAAATTGAAATTTTCTTTTGATTTTTTCTTATTTATAATATTATAATAAGATTTTTTCCAAAGAAATTTTTGGTTTTTTAATGATATACAATATAGCCTTTTGCTTTATGTTTTGATCTCTTATGGTTCATAGTATCATATCTTTCTAGCTTTAGGGCATCATACATCTTGTGAAAGGTTTAAATATACGCTCATCCAACGGGGCGCGTAACGATAGCGAAGAGGTGAAAAATATTAATAATTGCAATCTCGATTCTAGAAGAGTTGGTTATTTAGAATCGCTCAATGATTAACCAACAAATGAATAGGTAAAATGTCTTTTGAAATACATGATCGCTTATCGGAGATATTGCTTCGAAAGAAGGGAATTATAGCAGTATATAAGGTGGCGCGGTCAGGTGTAACATTTAGTCTTGTCAAAAAGAGTGTAGAACTTGGAAAAAAGGTCGTAATATTTGAACCAACTCGAAGAATTTTGAATCACATTGAATCAGAAATACCTAAAATCACTAAGGATCCACTAAAGATTGGCAGTATATCATCTAATCAACAACTATGTCGAAAACTTGATTCATCATTAAAACTAAAATTCCAGTTTAAAGAGAATTGTTTTAATTGCGAATATAGAGGGAAAGCAAATGCATGTATGCTTCAAAACATACTCTTGAATGACTTCGACATCATTGGATTAACATATGATAAGCTTCGAGCATTGCAATTAAGTCGATCAAAAGAGTCAAAGTCACTCTTAGAGAAGTTACGTTCATGTGATGTTTTCATCTTAGATGAATTTACTACGGTTATCCTTAGCGATATTCAAACAATAAAAATAGTAAAAGTCAATGAAAATAGCGATGTGGAAAAATTAAGTGATTTACTTAATGAATTAGAACAAAGAACTACAGAATTTAAAACTCCAACAGTTGCTGTGAAACCAATACTCTGGTCGTTTATCAAAGAATTTCTAAATCAGTTTGAAAAAATCACCACGAGTGACGAATACAATAATGAATGCATTGAAATCCTCTCTAAGAAAGATCTGACACAAATCTTCAGAGATGGATGGCGGTATATCGCAGAACTAACTGCGCTAGGTGTAGATACAAGCAATCTTCAGGATATTTTTTTAATAGTGCTGACGGCTGAAAGAATCGTTGTAGAGTGTGAAGATGGAAACGTAACAGTTACGCCAGTAATCGAAGATGCATTAGGCTATCTTCGTGAATTATGCAAAGGTATAGCAGAGGATAAACCAATTTTCCTCATTGACAGTTTTCAACCAAAAATACCTGTTGAACATATTTTCGGAAGAAAGGTAGAACATGCCCTATGGGGACGACGTGGGGATCCTATCGGTACAGATAGACTTCAAATCATTATTCCTGATACTGCACATTGGGGTGAATACAATTTTCGTCGAGATTCTGATCTACAATTAAGAGTTCAATATTTTATCAAAGAACTTTTGGATGTCTTTCCTCCAGAGAAAGTGTTGATCGTGACGACAAATAAAACGATGGCCAAAATAATTTCTTACTGGGGGCTACCTAAAATAGTAAGAATTACATGGCATCGAAGCGATTGGATGCGAGGAGTTTCTGTTGAAGACAGGCGTATATTCATTGGCATTGGGGGAAGCTATTTACCAAAAAACGCTTATATGTCTGCGGCTAGTTCATTTAACTTTGAAAATTTTTTTAAGAAAATCGAAAGTCTCTCACCAAAAGAACAAAGGATAAAGCTCTCAAAGAAGTTGAATATTATCAATACAAACAGTGAGTTTATCAACGCGATCTCACGAGTGAAGGATCCGAAGGCTCAAGAACGAAGTGTTGTTTTTACGTTAGGGATGACAGAACGCGATGTCAAATTGTTGTTAAGACAATTTCCAGTTCTTTGGATGATACCAGAAGGGTCTCGGTCTAAATGCGTCCAACACATCAGAAAAGGTGGCCTAGGTAGAGATGGGTTGTGGATTGCAACACTATGGTTCAATCAGGAGCGAATAAGGGTTGAAGATCTACCAATAATTGCAAGGATAATCAGAATCATTCATGAAAAGATCTACGTTCGGGCGAGTGAAGTGTTGCCAAGAGCTACGAAACTCGTCATTGAGAAAGCAGAGCGATATATTGATGTATTATACAAGTACAATGTGGAAATTATCCGAAAAAAAGGCGGAGTCTCTTTCAGTCGAGTGGATAGAAATAAGCTAGATCGTTTTCTATGAGATGTGATGCAAGGAAATAATAAAGATAAATGGGTGTACGAAGAAAAAGAATTTATTTCTAAAGTCACCAATCTATTGATGAGAATTTAATGACTGGCAGACACTTGAGAAAGACTTTCTGGTATTCTGGTTTCTATTGCAAAAGGTGTAGATGGTGAATCATAGGAGATGTGTGTAGTGCCAATTTGGCACATAGGCAAACGTCGAGAAGCACTCACAGGGAACTCTGAGGTATATAAAAAACACTTAGTACGATTCCTTGAAAAGAGGGGATATTATCTTAAAGCAAGCTCTGATGTTGAAGCTACTTTTGCGGATTGTATTTTGACAAAAAAGGATGACGCGCGAGAATATTGGGTAGAAGCGAAAGCAACAACAATCAGTTTGGGTGAAAAGTCCTTTCTTCAGCAGTTAGGGAAGTACTTGTCTGAATATGTGATAAGAACCTCGGAGAATAGATTTATTATGATATTAGCATGCTATAATATTAGGAACACGGAAATTTTTGAGCAAATATTTGGCAAGTTCGACTTAAAAGCTATTGAGAAAACGCGGAACAACATCATAGAGGTATGTGAATCACCTGTAAAGGAAAAAATAAGTCACGCTAATCTAGAGAGCGTTAGAAAATTTTTTGAGGATACTATTGTTATCGTAGCGAATCCTTCAGAATTAAAAATTGCAGAGGAAAAAATCACCCCATCAGTACCTCAGACTCCCACTATGTCAGATGCGGAATATGCCAGTGAGATTCTTAAGAAGTTTGGAGATGTTAAACCAATTAAAGCTAGGGATATAATACGTTCTAGCCTTTTTCAATTCAGTATGCCTAGAGACCTATATATAGGTAACACTCCATATCGAACAGTAAAAGCAATATTTAACGAGAAAACGAACGTGTCCTTCCCACCTTTCTATATGGAGAAGAATAAATTATATTCCTTTTCTAAAATGACAGCAGACACTTTGCTAGGTAAATTTGTTGATTCTGACTCGGTAGTTATTGTGAATATAAAGGAGTATGATAAGGATCCAAACAATGAGCGTGTTGTTATTAGAATACTTAATTACTGGATAAGAAATGAATGTAGACGGCTAGGTTTACGGTTTGATAACAGAACACGGGCTTATTATTTTCCCAAGAGAATAATTGATGAGAACCCGATTACTATTCCTTGGAAACCTAAATCGAGATTTTCGAGAAGAGAAGTAACAAGGCCAATGATGACCGAGGGTAAGATTAATTTTTGGGTGCACCGTGCAAGTGAAATTTATGCTAGGAAATTCTGGGAAAATTATTATATGCAGATCAAACCAAGATGGTTGTTTTCTTCAGATGGGAGATATCTGCTGGACGGAGAAAGAACAGATAGGCTAGATAGGGCTTTCAGAAGGAGCATATATAATAGGAATCTTAATCAGATGTATGACATTCTATTTTGGTATCGATACATCTTTTCAGAAACAGATGTATTGGGAAACCGCAGGTTAGATAACCTTACTCAAGCATGGGAAAAGCGATTGATCAAAATTGTTGAGCAATTAAAAGTAGAATCCAATCGCAAACCTAATGTTGAAGTGGAAGAAGAAATCGAAAAGTTTGACAAGATAGAACCGCAACCACCATTTTTTGAAAAACCGCTTGACGAGTTTATATGAGGCGAAGAAAGTGACCTATTTAACCAGTTTCTATGTACCTGAACCCGATCTAATGTTCACTAATCGATCGAGGTTTAAAGACCCAAAAGGAGGGCTCTTTCTTTTTGGACCTTATGGCAGATATATAGATGGTAAACCGGTTTCAATAACTGCGAATGCTGGGATAATTGGCACTTCAAGCTCCATCGGAGATATACTTGATTTTTTCGATAATATGTATAATAAACTTCCTGCGAAGAGTAAAGGAGGCATAGATTTTCCCGGCCTTGGATTAAAAGGTAGATTAAGGTTTGATGTTAGATTTGACGAACAATGGCAAGAAACGATTACAAAACAAGATATAGAAGAATGTAAAAAACAAGACAAGCGAACCGACAGAGCACTATACGCTTTAAAATTGATTGAGGATAAGTTAGAAAGTTTGCATCAAAAAGAACCCAGTCCAGACGTAGTTTTCATTCCGATACCCATGGAAATTATCAGAATGAGCAAACTATATGGCCAAATGGGTTTGAAAATAACCCTTGCACATAGAAGGTTTGGATCTATTCTAACAGAAGAACAGATTAGAGGAGATTATGACTTTCATAACATAATAAAAGTAATGGGTACGGAACACAATCTTCCAACACAGGTGATTTTGCCTCCCAGCTTAGATCTCAAACGAAAAGTTGGAGTTCAAGATCTTGCAACAAGGGCTTGGAATTTATCAGTAGCTACATATTATAAATCCAAAGGAGTGCCTTGGAAACTTACTGAATTGGAGTCAGGTACGTGCTATGCAGGCATTTCTTTTTATAGAGAATTAGATCCTGAAGGCAGACAATCTATGAGAGCCAGTGTAGCTCAAATATTCTTACATACTGGGGAGAGTCTCGTCTTAAGAGGAGATCCATTTAAATGGTCAGAGTCAGATCCGTATCCTAGACTCGATGAAGAAAAGGCAGCGGTTCTCCGTGAAAAAATAATAGACGCATATATTAAAACTCATAAAGAACTACCTGAAAGGTTAGTAATTCATAAAAGCTCAGTTTTCATCAATGAAGAGATTAAAGGTTTTTTAGAAAATGGTCGGACGATTAAACAAACAGATCTTCTAACGATAACCAACTCAACAATTGGCTGGTATCGCGAAGGGTCGTATCCAATCGTTAGAGGAATTGTAATTAAGACTTCGGGATCCGAGTTTTACATTTTTACATTAGGGTACATTCCTCAGCTAGAAACATTTCCAAATCCAGGAGTACCAATACCTATCAGAGTTAGAGTTGCAAATTTAGATTCTCCAGAGCGCAAGATGTGTAAGGAGATACTATCGTTAACAAGATTGAATTGGAATAATGCTAACTTCTGCGATCGGAAGCCTATAACCTTACTGGCATCTAATCGAATAGGTGATATTCTATCTGAAGCTAGAATTAGAAAAATTGAACCGAGCACCGAGTATAGGTTTTACATGTAGAAATCAAAGAGGAGCTATCCTTACGAGAAATCCTGATTTATTCTAACTTTATAAAACTTCAAGTTTATCAATAATATTATTCAACTCACTCTTTTCAATCGCTTCAATTATTTTCGGTAGATCATTTATTCCACCCATATACGCATATCCAAGTGTTATCAAAGGCTTCGAAACTAGCTTACAAGCTTCCTTTATGCACTCTAGATATCCTTTTCTTGCTCATCCCCTGAAGTACACTACGTAATCATAATTACTGATGACCTCAGCAACCTGAGAATGACACGTTGCTGTCGGCTTCAAAGGAAATTTCTAATTTATAATTTCTAAAAATAAAGAAAAGTTAGGCATATGCATATAGTTTTGTATTTTCTTTTGTTTTTTAATAGTAAGATTTATTTGACGGCCAATTCCTGGCAGTTGAAGAGTTGATTATAGATAGATTCAAGAAAAGAATCCATCCCTCAAG
The DNA here is from genome assembly GCA_016840025.1 of Candidatus Hodarchaeota archaeon. The sequence goes on along the minus strand of JAEOTF010000520.1, from coordinate 5,955 downwards.
ATCGTTAGTGCTTTTTCGGGAGGAATCACTATTATATTATTCTTCATTTGACTAAGCTCGGATGTCATACCTCTAACTTTTTGTTTTACCGAATTATCAGTCAAATCTCCACAGAAAATTATAATTAAACCTTTCACGTCGTGTTTTTTAGAATCAGTAATTTGAGCTTTTAATTTTTTTGAAAATAGTTTTTCCTTAATATCATTGTTATCTTTTATCTGAATGCCAATTTTGACTCTTGGTTGAGATGTTTCAGCAATTATATCTATTCCTGCTTCTCTTGGTCCATGACTGATATTACTAAAAAAATTTCTCTTTTCTAACCAACTCCTAAAAGAATGTAATAGTTCCTCATGTTTTATTTTCCTAAAAACTTGAGTTTCTTCTTCATTAGAAAGTCCAATTCTGAAAAGTTCAATAACCTCGTTCCAAACTTCTTTATAACCAACTATTTCGGTAAAGATTGTCTGAATTTGTTGTTCCATAGTAGGAACTTTATTCTTCATTTCGAGATCTATATTATTTATTTTTGGTGGATCATCTTCTGCAACCGCTTTGTTGATACTTTGTTCCCATTCTAAATTATATTCATGCCATTCATCAAGTACATGTTGTATTTTTCCTGCGTCCGCTGGGGTGAATTTTCCTTGACGCTTTGCTATATCAACATATCGAGATGCCTCTGTATAAAATGAATTGGATGTCGAAAGAGTACCCATAGCTACTTTAGCAGCGACTATGGTACCACTAGCTAAATCACCAAAAGCAAATGCTTCAACTAAGTTGAGATTTATAACTCTTCCTTTTTCTTCCTCTTCTTTACTTTTTTCAGACATTTATATTCCCTAATTTAATTTATAGAGAAACAAATTAAGCTAGCTACATATTATAACTGCATCTCGTTAATATTATCCATCTTCGTCTTTAATTCTGTTGCCGTCAGCCTTGAAATTTCTAATTTATAATTTCGAATAATAAGAAAAAATTAGAAAATTATAAGATTATAATTAAAATAAAACTTAGAAATTAGAATTTATCTTCGGATTTTTTCTTATTATAAGTTATAATATAAGAAATTTTCAAAAGATAGAAAAATTAACGAAAAATGTAAGTCATGCAAGATAATCCTATTAATATCCATCAGTTACTAAACCGACTATAAGGTGCTCACCTAACTCGGCTAAAGTTGTGCCTATAGCCCAATTGAAAGCCGTCGGAAAGATACTAGTAAGAGCTAACGCTGTGGTTATGTTCAAGAAAATAACAAAGACCTTTCCCCACCATCTAGTATTACGAATTCTATATTTGATATCTGCCTTTGCCTCTGAAAGCACGTTTGTTCTTTCACTTATATCTAATATCACAACTCTTCTTAAAGACATAAGCCATCTTTTTAGATGTCTTGTGTATGAAAAAATTCCAGCTTTTTTGGTAATTGCTATGGTTATGAGTTCTTTAGCAAGTTCTACCAATTTAGGGGAGTCGTATTTTATTATCTCAAGAATCAATGAGAGCAACTCTTTCTCTTCTGAACTAAGTTCTTCTCTAACTTTTTCGAAAGAAATGCAGACTTCATTAATTCGAATACAGAGATTTTTAAAATTGGAACTTCTAAACCATTCTTCGGATTTTGAGCGAGCTAAATTCCATTCCCATCCTCGCAATAAACTTACAAGATCATCCCATTTTTCATTCTGAATAAACCCAGAAATCAATGAAGGTAAAAAGATTTGATATTCTTCATTAATCCTACTTTCTATAAAAGAAGTTAACCTTTCTTTCGTATTTAGCACAGTCGGATCAAGAATTATAGACTTCATTTTTAGTCTAATGCTAATTATGTAAGTACATTCTTAAAATTACCTCACCAATACTTTCTCAAATTCAAACACTTTCTGGTTTCTGTCCAATGTTTCAGCTAAAACTTCTTGTGCTCTTAAAAAGTTTTGCAACATTTTATCTAGAACAAACCTAACCGCTTTCTCTTCTCTGCACTCATCATTCTGGCTTAGTTAATGTTTTCATCGCTTCCAAGTAGTTTCTAAACGATGAGGCGATAAAAGATGAACCTAAAGATATTAGAATCCCTCGGAAATCTAATGGCTTTAGAAGAGATTGTAACCATAAACTTAAACCAAATACAGCGAAGAAAAAAACTAAACCGAATAGTGTATCTCTCAAAATATTTTTTTGTACTTTGATGTTTTTAAACTCCTTTTTTCTAGGCAAATAAAAATTTTCAAAAAATACGAATGAATAATATACAATTAACATAGCTAAGGGAATAGAAAACGCTGAAACAGGGATTACATAATCAACAAAATATTCGACCACACTATGAGATGTAAGTAGTCCCGGATTCGAGATGTGGGATAGTAATATACTCCGATCTAAAATGTACTTGGAAATTATAACTTGAATGGGGAGAATTATTCGGATAGCAAAAACAACTATGATTGAAAATATTACACCCGTACTTAAAAGAGCTTGAGTGTACTCAAAATCCTTAAATAAATCATACAATTCCTTTTGAGTTTTGAGAGAGGCTAAGCTTACAATATATGTAACATAGATTATAAACAAAGAAAATGACGACATATACAGTAAAAAATTATTCGTAAACCGAAGTATCAAAAAGGGTATAGCAGAAAAACAGATCAAAAAAATGATGTGGTAAGGTTCAATCACTAATTTCTTAATAAAGTTCAACTCAGTTTTAATATGAAGTTTGTATAACTCTAAATTTGGATAGTTTTGAACAGTAAGTGGATAATAAAAAAAGTTCCAAAGTATCATAGCAAACGCAAAAAGGGTAATGAGCAAAATACATAGGAATAAACTTTCAATGGCAAAACGATAGTAGTAATCTTTCCATATTTCGTTAATTATTATGAATGCGTTATCAGCACGTTGAGAGAAGGTTACGCTCAATGTGAAACATAGTATACTCACTATAACGAGGGCGATAAACAGGATTGGAAAATGCTTTTTCTCAGCGTGACTATATTCCCGGTACTTTGCCGGGAGTATTCTAAATATTATTTTATCTCGTAGATCATCAGGCGTTGCTTTTAAAAGAATCTGAAATAAAAACAGGGGAATTGCGCTTAAAGTAACAATTTTTATCCATATAAACGCTTTGTCAAAATTCAATGTTTTCACAAGGAAATCTTGGCTAATTTCTATATTGATACTCACGCTAACGGGTTCAGGATTTAATAGAACAAAAGAATATGTTTGCCAAACATCCTCTGGAAGAAATGTAAACTGTATATCTTCAAGTCTCTCTATAAAAAGTTCTCCATAAGGCGTCAGACCATTTTGCCATGAGGTAAATTGTGTAGAGTTCATAAGATAAAAATCTACTACACCATTTTCTGTCTTTAATTGAATTGAAATTGTACGATTAATTAAGAATTCACTAAGATTAGCTACATGATATTCTATGAGTTCAATTCGTTGTAAAGGAGTTAGATGTTTAGTGCTATTCCCACCAGAGACCAGAAGAACATTGTCGTCGTCTAATGTATTTAGTGAAATGATAATTTCATCTGGGCCAAGTAAAAAAAATACAAGCCGGATATAAACACAAAGAAAGTTACTATTAAAAACACATAGCTGATCTTTGTTTTATAAACTCTCATGATACACAGTTACTTCTATATATTTAAAGAATATTTAAGGTGATTTTTGGGTCAGCATATGTTCGAAGTTATAAATTTCTCTGTTTGTTTCTAACATATTATCGAGTATCATTATTGCTTTGTTTGAAGCCATCCAAACTCTGTCCAGCGTTTGTCTTATTTGCTTCTCATCTCTACAAATCTTACAGATCTTCTGCACAGTTACCTTCTTCTCTACGCCATGTTCTCTCAACTTCTTATTGAAGTCACTAGGCTTCAACAACTGAATGTTCAATCGAGAAGTATATTGAGCCAGAGTGATTCTTCTACCATTAACAACGGCTTTACCTTTAGGATTAAATGCTCCTGCACCAAATACTGGTATAACTCCTTTCTTCACTTCACGACCTTTTTCTGTATCTGTTCCAAAATCAGTTGACCAACGTAATACATCAATAAACTCATCAAGCGTTTGCTTTGTGACAATACTCCATTTACACTCAAGAACATAAACCACAGAAGGACTAAACAATCCTGGTGTTACTTCCCATACTCTATCAACTTCAGCATTCATTCTACGCTTACCTACACCCTTCAACAGATGCAACGTTATCCTTCTAGGATCCATCTTATCCCGATGATTCTGCGTCCAGAAGTGAACTCCCTTAGTGAATTTCTCAATGAACCATTCACAGACTGCTTCCCAGTTATGACCTAAACGATTGTCTCTACCTTTCGTTTTACGTATGTAGTTTCTTTTTAGCTCTAAACAAGCTTTGAAGTGTGTTTTATCCATTGAATCAAGATAGTAGTATGGATAATTGTTGAAAACCTTCACAACCTTAGTGTCTGAATATAGTTGCATAGCTCTTCTTAGTGCTCTTCTAACTTGATCCTTTGAACAGTTTAATACGTCGTGAAAATATTTTACTGAAAGTAGATCCTTCGCTACAACTAGTTGATCTCTGATTATGCGAACTCTCTCAAGAACAGTGTTAGAAGACGATTCCCCAACAATAACATTATTCGTTCTATCAAAGGCTTCCTTAACTGCTGTTTCTCTAGGCTTACTTTGTTCGATCCAAGAGATCACATATCCTTTTCTAAAGGGTGAACGCTTATCATGCGATTGATAACCTCTTACAAACACTAAACCTTTCTTCTCAAATCTGCGAACATTAGGCATAATATCACAAGGCTTAACTTTCAAAACTTTACGGATGTCAGTACTGTAAAACGCTTTATCCTTATTCTCTTCCAAAAATCTAAGAATCCTACTTGCCTTACTCTCAACATCTTTATCACGTCCATCCTTTATCTTGTCTTCCCAAAAAACAAATTCATAACCAAGCTTACCGTCATTAAAAGCGTAATAATTAACAGCTCTAACATGATTTACACCACCAGATCTACCTCTAAGAACTCTCTCACACAAAAAAACAGGTTGCTTCGTCCGTAAAACAAGACGCTTCTTCCATAAACGCTTAATAATAAACCCAACTCTATGATCATCACGCATATTCAATTCAGAACAGATCTCACGAAGAGACAAAGGACCATTAACCTGCAACAAAACGAGAATTCTTACACGAAGAACCGGTTCAATACTAGATTTAAATCCATCCCCCGCTACCAAAACCTTCATACAGATCCTATTTTCGTAAAATATCCTGTTTTTAATCCTATTTCATTAAAATTTAGAATAATATAGTCATTAAAGATCGTTTGTAGATATTGAAGATTATGAAGAGATTTAACATATCTGCCAGACATTCAGTTTATTTTCTAAACGCAATTTACCTGATCTCTATATAAGTTAAATAAACCCGTAGTTCTTTTACTTCTTATTGGGGCTATTATTGTCTTCTTTAAGCCAGCTTCAAGAAATACCAACAAAAAATATGATTCTCCTCGTTGGTCCTCCAGGGTCGGGAAAGACGACCTTCTGCCAGCAAACAGTTCTTAGTAACATTGAGCTGAGGCCCATCATCTACGTAACAACCGAATCCAGTCCATCGGTAGTTGAGGAGGCACTCAGAGCGAAGGGATTAGGTAAAGACTTTCTTCACCAGCTTGGCTTCGTCGATGCTTTTCACGAAACGATGGGGCTCCCCAGCGTGGTTCGATCCGATACTTTGGTTGCGTCTTCTGAGGATCTGACGAGTCTGGGGATTGCCATTTCCAAGCTGCAGGAAACAATGGGTGAAAACGTTTTGTTGATCTTCAACTCCTTGACTTCGCCCTACCTCATGAGTGGCATGAAGATTTTAAGGTTCATGAGGATGACCCTGCTGAGATTGGCGGCTCAGGGAAACGCCGTCTTAGCGTGTAT
>JAEOTF010000519.1 GCA_016840025.1 Candidatus Hodarchaeota archaeon | reverse complement strand
TGCTTCTGCTTTGAGATGGGGTTTGAATTCATTTGCTTTAATACCTGGTACATCTTTCTCTATTGCTAATATCTTCATAAAACCACAAACTGTATTTTTTGTCATTAATTGTTGAAGAACAAAGAAATTTTTATTAAATAACTACATTACACCTACTTTGATTATAATAGCTATGAATTTAACGATTTTTTTCTCGTAATCAATAATACGAACTGCACTTAACCTGCCAATGTAAATCGTAAACTATATATAGACTCAATATATAGTTATTATATATAGAGTTGATAGTCAGTGAAAAATGAGATCGAACTTCAAAAGTGGGAGACTGAATATAAAAAAGGGTTTTCCAAACCGCTGATTCTATTAACGCTTGCTAAAAACCCAAATTATCCATATCAAGTGAGTAAAACGATCAGTGAAAATACAAAAGGTAAAATCACTATAACCGGCTCAAATATCTATCCTATTCTTAAAAATATTGAAGATACTGGCTTAATAATAGGAAAAAAGGATGAAGTTACTAAGAAAAGAAACTATACACTTACTAATGATGGGAAAGAGTTCTTGGCATCGTTAAAAGAGGCAATGAAAGAGTTTATCCAGATTATTCAAAGTATTGTTGATAACGAGATGAAGTAAAATGGAAAAAAGCAGAATAAAAGATAAAATCGATTCATACATCAAAGAAGTTGATCAGCTTCTTCCTTATCAAGAAACTCTAAAAGCAGAAGCACTTAGAGAGTTACGTATTGATGTAGAATCTGCAATGGAAGACACAGATATAGATTCACCAGCTACGGTGTTTGGAAATCCTCTTGAAGTAGCAAAAAATCTAACTCAGGCGCAAAATTGGCATCAAGAACGAGCAACATGGCGTATTCGTATAGGCGCTTGGTTGATAGACACTTTTATTCAGATGATAATCATACTAATCTGTCTTGGAATTGGATTTTTGATATTTGTAATGACTGTTATGCCATTGGACGAACTCATGGATGAGTTCTCACGATGGGATGATCCAAATTATGATATGAGTGATTTATTTAATACTCAAGGGATTTTGTTAATGCTTTGGATGCTTGTTCTTTTTATTACGACACTAATTATTCTTTACGGGTATTATATTGTCTTAGAGCATAACTATGGTGCAACTCTTGGGAAAAAAATCTGTAATATAACTGTTGTTGATCAGTCAGGGATTAAAATAACTTGGAAACAGGCAATAATTCGAAATTTGTCTAAAATGCTAGTTATTGAGGAGTTATTGCCCTTCGATGTAATACTAGGATTAGTTTTAGAGAAGGTGGATCCAGAAAAAACAAGAAAACAAAGAGCATCAGATATCTTAGCAGAAACTATCGTAATTAAACAAAAATAAAAGGTAGATGGTTTATGCCTGGAATTGCACACTTAGGAATTGGACTTGCATCCAAACGAATTGCACCCAAAGTTCCACTCTGGATTCTATTGGTCAGTACATATTTTATTGATATTATTTTCATGGTTTTTTTCATATTTGGACTTGAGCAATTTCCTGAATCAAATCAAAGCACTAAAGCTATCTGGTCCCACAGTTTGTTTATGGCTGTTATTTGGTCTGTACTCGCAGCTATAGGATTTGGTTTCTTTTACAATAATATCATTAAGGAAAATTATGACAACATTATTGAAACAGAGATCCCCCAAAATGCCAATTGGAAAAGTGATCGTTTCTACATGTGTTTGCTAATTGGTCTCCTTACATTTAGTCATTGGGCATTGGATTTCGTTGCACAACCAATGACCGCTGTTTTCCCTAATGAAACAGGACTAGCGTTACATCCCTTTGGTGGATCACCAGAATTAGGATTAGGAGTTATGAGTACCGACATGGGAGTCTGGATAATTGAAGGTGGAATTCTAATTCTAGGAATTTTAATCTATACTCTTACTTTATTCCAAAATAAGAGAAAAATGCAGTTATTTTCTAAAAATAAGGTTCAAAGTCAATTGTCAAATGTTTGAGTTTTAAGACTAAGAAGGTGAAAACTTTGAGTAAAACATTGATGGCGTATGCTACCCGTTATGGGGCTACTACTGAAACTGCAAAAGTAATTGCAGAAGTTTTAAGAGACAATTACAATCTTGAAGTAGATCTAGTTGATATTAAACAAAACAAAAATGTAGATCTAACTGATTATGAGAATATTATTCTCGGTGTTAGTTATGCAAAATTCAATTGGGCAAAAGAAGGTAAGAAATTCCTTAAACAAAATGATTTCGAAGGGAAAAAGCTTTTCGTATTTATATCCTCAGGAAGGGCAGGAGGTGCCTTTAAGGATAATGATCTTGAAAAATACACAAAATTACAAACTAAATTTATTGATAATGTTTTGAAGAAGTTCAAGTTAGAATTTACATCACGCAGAGCTTTTGGGGGACGTTATGTGCAAGGAGGAAAAGAAAAATGGGATAATAGAGATTGGGATGATATACGAAATTGGGCTCAAGAAGTAGGAGAACTAATAACTAAAAGTTAGGTAACCTTGGAGGAATACTTATGAAACCGATGAATTCTGACTTAACAAACCGTAACAGCGAGATATCGCCAATTACATGGGCGAAAGTCGCAGGGGTAGCGTATTTAATCATGATGATAGTCGCTATCTTCGCTGAATTTTTTGTTCGTCAGAGTATTATCGAACTGGGAGATGCTACAACAACAGCCAATAATATTGTGGATTCTGAGGAGCTATTCCGCATGGCTATTGTTGGCTATCTAATCATCCTTACATTGGATGTAGTGTTGGCTCTAGCACTTTATATTGTACTCAAACCGGTAGAAAAGAACCTTGCGTTGCTAGCAGCGTTTTTTAGGTTGACATATGCCGCTATTAATGGAATTAATCAAGTTTTCTATTTTTTGGCATTGGAGCTCTTAACTGATTCTGACTACTTGACCGTATTTGAACCAGATCAGTTGCATGCTCTAGTATTGTTATTTCTCACTGCATCTACCTATGGATATGTTATTGGTCTAACCTTTTTTGGCTGTCATTTGCTTATCCTTGGTTATTTAGTTTTCAAATCGGGCTACATTCCCAGAATTCTGGGCATTGGGGTGATAGTTGCAGGGTTAGGTTATCTAATAGATAATTATACACAAACTCTTTTGCCTGACTACGCAGAAATGATCACTCTGGTTCTTCTCTTGCCTGTCGCTGTTGGGGAAATTGCATTTGGTCTATGGCTTTTAGTGAAAGGTACTAAAATACCCGAAATGGAATCGTGAAATTTAGTCATGAATGTCAAATTAAAAAAGGTTTTTCAAAACGAAAATGGTGAAAAAAATGGAAAATAATGATAAAATGAAGGCGATTGTATGTCCAAAATACGGACATCCAGATGTGCTTGAACTTATAGAAGTAGAAAAACCTACTCCCAAGGACGATGAAGTCCTAATTAGAAACTATGGATCATCCATAAACACAGTAGATATAGCAGCACGAAGTGGAAAGGCTCCAAAAGTAGTCTTCCGGGGAGCTAGAAGATTGATAGGACTAATCTTAAGACTATCCTTCAGTGGACTCAGAAAACCACGATATAAAATTCCTGGTTTTGGTTTTGTAGGTGAAATTGAAGCTCTAGGGAAAAAAGTCACAGAGTGGAAAGTAGGTGATCAGGTTTATGGCTATTCACCCAAAGCTGGAGCTTGTGCAGAATATTTATGTGTTTCTGCATCCGTCTTAGCTAAAAAACCTGCGAATTTGAATTTTCAAGAAGCTGCAGCGGTTCCTGGTGGTGCTTCCCCTGCACTATTGGCGTTTCGAGATTTAGCACAACCTGAGAAAGGGCAGAAAGTCCTTATCATTGGCGCTTCGGGCGGCATCGGAACATTTGGCGTCCAAATTGCTAAAAATATATATGGCGCTGAGGTCACCAGCGTATGTGGTCCTACTAATGTGGATATGGTAAAAGAGATCGGCACGGATTTTGTAATAGACTATACGAAGGAAGATTATACAAAGAACGATCAAATCTATGATATAATATTCGATGCTATTGGGGCTAACACTCTTTCTAAATGTAAGAAGATTCTAACAAATAAGGGATCATATGTTTCTAATAATTTCTTAAATAGCCCAAGACACCTTTTCCAAGCAATGACAAATCCTTTTAGGAGGAAGAAATTGAAATTTGGGGTAGCAGATGAGAGTGCAGCTAATCTTAACCAACTTCGTGAATGGATTGAGAACGGAAAAATCAAACCAGTCATAGATACTGTATATCCTCTAAGCCAAACTGCTGAGGCTCATCGTCATTACGAAACAGGTCATTCTAAAGGGCGAGTAGTAATCACTTTAGAAGATGTATGATAAAATGGATATTTAGAATATATATGAGTCACATCGAATTAAAATAAGCACAAAAAAGGAGAAAGCATTTTAATTCTTAGATATTAAATACTATTTTTGGAACAAATCCCATAATTGTTCATATTCAATTACTTGGTGTTGAAATTGGCGAATGTAAAAGACTCAAGGCAGGTAACAATGCCTTATAACATTGCTAAAGAACTCGTGGAAACCAAGATTCGTCTATTAAGGGAAGAAGTTTTTACTATTCTTGAGAGATGGAACCAAATAGACGTAGAAACATTTCAAAAATCCACAAGAGAGGGAAAGATCCCCGAAGCAGAAACTGATGCGATTATTGCAGGAAATCTTACAGAAAATCTACGAAAATATGAAAAACTACTTGCCAACCTTTGAGGATTTTGATTGCAACCCTGTGATGACCTCATAAAGGAAGCACGAAGACTTCTATTAACAGCACTCCAACAATACATTCTTAATAAAGCTCTCCATTTGCAGGGATGTTATCTTAGAGTTATTTTTACTAATGGGACACGATTATACATTACATATAATTCATATCAAGAATATAGTTGTCAATTCCTCTATTCTATGCAAAAGGATGATCGAGAACGTTTTGATAATTATGACAAAGAGTGGAATGTCAGAACACAACCTCATCATTTTCATGCAAGAGGAACTCAAGATGTACAAGAAAGTCCGATGAAAGGGGAGCCACAACATGATATTCCAATCTTAATCAAGTTTCTAGAAAAACGACTCAATATTAATCAGAGTTTTCATTTCGAGTAAGCTTCTTTGAACCTAATAACCTTTATTTCATGCTATTCAAATTATAGGGATTAGATACTATGAAAGAAAACAGTTCACTATTAAATCCTAAAAGAGACAGATTAAAAAGAACCTTTGAAGATTTTAAGAGCCTTAATTCTTTAAATATCCTCTTTATTTTCATAGAGGTTTATATTGTTACATTAATTCTTTTTTTTATTTTAGTCTTTGATCCAGGAAGAGCAGATTACACTATTCACTTAAGTTTAGTCAATTTTTACGCAAATAATTCATTTAGTCACTGGTATCCTGTTGTTTTCCCTGGTTCTCCCTTAAAGTCCGATCCTTTATCTCATGAATTCTACTTACCTTTACGTCTATTTATATTCCTTTTTGGAATTACAAAGGGTTTCCGTTACTGTCTTCTGTTTCATATTCTGATGACCTATATATTCGCGCGGATATCCTTTCGTGAATGTAATTATAGTAAAACAGCTTCAATTACTTGCTCTTTTATATATACATTTAATGGCGTCACTATGATGCGGTTATCTGCTGGGCATGTAAGTTATATTTTTTCTTATCCTTGGCTTATTCTCACAATTGTAGTATATTATTATGGAATGAAGAAAAAGTCTACGTCTCGCTTATTGATAGCCACTCTAGCATATAGTAGTGTTCTTTTCGCAGGAAATATGTATTATTTCATCTATTTGTCCATTATCCTTTTAATATGTAGTTTACCATTCGTCATTAAATTTGAAAACGGTTTTTCTTTGCTTATCTTTCTACCAGTAATTATATTGCTCCCTTTTTCAGTTTTTGCACCTCTTGTGCCATTAATTTCGTTTTATGATTTGATTTTAATTTTATCTTTAATTGGATTGATATTAGGGACTTTCTACGTGAATATAATTCAACAGAATAGGGTTAGAATTGAGCTAACTAATGGCGTAAAGGTTATTGCAGTTTTTTTTGGAACCATGATGCTAACTGCAATAAGATGGCTCCCGATACTAATGTTTCACTTGACTTCAGAGCAAGCAAGAGAAGTTAATCCCTTTTGGGGGAGAATTCCACCCATAAATCAACTTCTTCTACTAATGGGTCTTCAACAGTATGGGAATACTAGTGAAACTTACGCTTTTATTGGTTTACTAACATTTCTATTTTCTATAATAGGTTTAACCTATTTATTAAGTAAGTGGGAAGTAGAACATAAAGCTCCTCTCAAAATGTTTATACTTATTATGATGTCAACTCTTATTTGGATAGCATTACCGTTACCAATTCGAGCGATTTATCTTAAGACTGATGTTCTTTCAGCGTTAAGGCATCCCGCAAGATTAATGATTTTTTTGATAATTGGAGCAATTGGGATGGTAGGATATGGAATAGATACATTAATTATGTTTTTAAAAGAAAATCGCCAAAGTTTGGTACATAATCCGAAATTCTACTTTATTCTTAGTTTAATTATAGGTTTAGAACTTTGGATCTTCTTTGAGCAGATCTTACGTTCAGTTTCATTTCTTTCTACTACCTTCGACCTAAACATTAGTGGAACTTATTCGCAGTATGATGCCCGAAATAAGCTCGTGTCAGGTACTAGCATTCTTTATTTTGTATTTCTAATGATTTTGATATTTCTAGTAATTATAGCTACATTCTTGAGTGATGATAAAGATTTAATGAATGAATTTCGTTCTTATATAATTAATTTAAGGTCGTTAGTTCAGAAGAAAAGAAATATAAAGAAAAAAAGCAATTCTACTCTTATATCCCATTTTTGGATGGCTATTCTACTCACTTTGATGATAAGTAGCCCACTCTCGGTTAATATCCTGGTTATTGCACCAAATGATTATGGAGAATCAGAAAGAGATGGTTTAGTAGAATATGGGTTGGTGCTGAATGAATTAAGAAGTTTGGATACTTCGGAATATTTCATAAAAACTCATAATATACCTCAATCACAATCAGCATATTATGGAGTAAAACTTGCAGAAGGATATCACGGATGGAGTCTTTTCAATCAATTATCATTTGGGCTTAATATGGAAGGACATTATTTCTTCGATCTTCCTATTGAAAAATATATAATTATAAGAGGAAGCTTAAATCCAGCGGAAGGAAATGATGAGATTGAACATATTAAAACCCTCAATTTCACGAGAAAAACGGGCGAAACATTAGCTTACGGGCTTTTCAAACGGATAAACTACACTCCCTTCTGTTTTGCCATCAATGGCAACAATCAAACAGATCTAATTGAATATAAGTGTAACTTCAATCAATATCCCGATCATTACCAAATCGAATTAAACTCCTCTTTCAGTGAAGACCATCTAATCTTCTTACTCGGTTATACTAAAGGATGGCAGGCTACATTAGCGGGAGAGAAATTAGAGCTTGAAAATGAGAGGGGCTATATTAGAGCAATAATTCCATTAGAATTAGATTTAACAGAGAATCTTATACTTGATCTTAAATTTAGAAGTTCAGGTTATTCTGAGGGGCTTTGGATTTCTATAATGGCATTTGGAATATGGGGTATCAGTGTTATTTATTTGGCATTTCCAAAAATAAAGAAGATTCTTATTTAATTGTTAAGTTATTTCTTTATATAATTTCACATCTCATCTTTTTTGGTGTGATTTGAAATGAAATACCGCTTGTTTTTGAAATCTATAATTCTATTAATTCTCTTTTTTTCAATAATAGCTCTATTAGACACTAAGCCGATTCAAGCATCACCAAATGCCCCTAATCCTTGGTTTATACTTAATGAGGTTTATTACGACCCTACAGGGGCAGATAGTGGCAATGAGTGGATTGAGGTAAAGAACATAATAGGCTCAACATTT
>JAEOTF010000518.1 GCA_016840025.1 Candidatus Hodarchaeota archaeon | reverse complement strand
GGTTTAAGCATCAAAAGATCCTTTCTAACCGTCTCTGGATCAATATAAAATGGTAAAATAAACGCGATTCGATAGGGATCCACCTGCGTTCCAACACTGACATTAAATCTTGAACTTAATGTTGAAGCCACCACTTTTCCAAGGGCTTCATTAACCAAGTTTCCAAAGCAACAATGAATTATTACATATTTTTCATAGGATTCTATGAGAACTCTACTTTCAGTTGGTACTAACTGCTTAGCTTTCATCTGGTTTCTTATGATTTTAACAACTTTATCAGAAGCCGCTCTATCTAATGATAAGTCTTCAAAAACGGGGGCAAGGTCTTGATTATGTGCAATCGTCTCCGCGATTTTTCCTCTGATTTTTCCCACAGCTCGGGCAACGTCGAAAGGAACGGGAATAACTTCTCCTTCCCACGAGGGAATAGCTCCGAAACTTTGGTATACCGGTTCCACTTGGACAATTCCTTCTTCATCATTTATTCCAAGTATCTTCCAATTCTGCCCATGCATAATGAACTCTTGACCCGGTTTACCATTTCTAGCTATAAACTCTTGATCTAGTGTCCCAATTTTTCCTCTTTTAATCAAATCTATTACATCGTAGTGCTTCACATCAGTAATCATTGAGAGGTTCTCATAGTAATATTTGAAAATGTGATTTTTTCTCTTTTTTACAACGTCTCCATCGAGCCATATGAAACGACTCTTCTCAAGTTGTTTCATTACGTTTACAAATTCGTCTCGACTCAAGCTTCTATACGGCCAAGCTCTTGTGACGATTCGATATAGGTCATCTAAACTTGTTTTTCGATAATCAAGTATTAGCCCGACAATTTGGTGGGCAAGCACATCAAGCGGATTTTCATGGAATTTAGGCGTTTCTAAAATGCCTTTGTAAGCAAATTTTGAAATAACTGTAGCCTCAAGAATGTCATCAGGCCAAGTCGCGATAATAGAGCCCCTAGACTTGCCGCCTATCATGTGGCCACTTCTACCAATTCTCTGTATAAGTTTTGTAACTTGTTTTGGAGACATATATTGTGCTACAAACTCAACATCCCCAACATCAATTCCAAGCTCTAAAGAGGAGGTACATACTACTGCTTTCAGTTCTCCAGCTTTTAACTTCCTCTCCGTTTCAACCCGTATATCCTTCGAGAGAGAACCATGGTGCACATCTACTTTATAATTTGGTCTTAGAGCTAACATTCGAGATGCGAGGGCTTCTGCATGTTCTCTAGTATTCGTAAATATTAACGAAGATTTGTATTCGTCAATTAATTCAAAGAGCCTTCGAATCCGTCGTACGCTTCCAGGCGAAATCATTATTTTGCGAGCAATTGTATAATCATCCTTTTTTGTAGTTGGACTTTCAACTCTTACTTCTAGATCTTTGAATTCTTCAGCTCTTACAATATTTACAGGCTTATCTTGACCTGAAAGAAAATCAGCTATTAATTTTGGTCTTCCTATCGTAGCCGATAAACCTATCTTTTGAAAATTTCTACCTGTGATTGTTCTGAGTCGCTCTAGACCGACAACAAGTTGGACTCCACGTTTATCCGTGGCAAGTTCATGGATTTCGTCTACGATAATCCATCGAACACCCATTAGATGTCTTTGCAGTCTCTTTCCCGGTAGAATCGCTTGTAATGTTTCGGGGGTAGTTATGAGCATGTTAGGAGGTTTTTTTGCCTGTAGCCTTCTGACTCGTTGTGAAGTATCGCCGTGTCTAACTTGAACACTAATGTTAAGGTTTTCTCCTATTTCAATAATTCTTCTAAAGATGTCTCTGTTTAGCGCGCGGAGCGGTGTAATGTAAAGAATTGAAACGCCGTGAAGTGAGGTTTTACTCCGTTCGTGAAGTAGAAGTTCAAAAACGGGTAATATCGCTGCCTCAGTCTTACCCGTACCAGTTGGCGCAATAAGCAACAAATTTTCTCCTTTTAACGCTAGAGGGATAGCCAGCTCCTGTATTTTAGTGGGTTTATGCCATCCAAGAGATTTGATCTCTTCTCTAAGAGGTTTAGAAAGGAGTGAAAAGACCTCCACACACATGGAACTTCACTATAATCCAGTAATTAAAAAGGGTAATACATTTTATGTGGGCCAAAAAAAGGAATCAATAAAACTATTTCTCTCTTTTTATAGATGATATTATGTATAAGAAAGCTAAAAGCAGCGCAAAAAACGTCAAGATTGGCAAAACATAATAACGTAAAATATCAAACGATATCGTATTCACCACATCATAGTAATATGTTCTTGGTTAGAATCCATAGTCCTCTTTTACATTTAAATCGTTTCTTTTTGTCAGTTGAAAGTATGTTTGCTAAATGTCTTGGTGTTAATTGAAGGCCATTTTTCTCAATTTCTACTAAGAGCTGGGAAATTGATAATTCTCCTATCTCTGAAAGAACAGCTGCGGATAATCTTCTCACATTGCCTACTTCCTTTATGGATAAACTTCTGTTCTCAGGTCTAATTTTTCTCCATTTGGTCATTAGAGTTTTATAATCCTCATCCGATTTTTTAATCAAAATATATTTATCCAATGTTTCTGCTAATTTTTGTGCAACAAGATGGTAGCATAGAAAAATCTCATTGCTTATGACGCGGAAGTAAAAGTCGTTGCACGAACAAAAGGTGGCTTTGGGAAGTATTTGATATTCGCCCTCGTTTCCGTGAACGATCCAAATACTTTTATTAGTTGGATAGAAAACATATTTCTTGACTTTCTCGTCTTCAATGGCTTTATGGGCTTGAATAAATCTTTTCCCCAATAGTTTAACTAAATTTTTGAAAAGTGGCTCTTTTACGCACTTGGCTCTTAATATCTCGTTATATAACTCGTTAAAAACCTCCTTCTCAGATGTAAATGAGACCATTGTTTTCACTCTCTGTTTTGTAATAACGCTCATTCATCTAACAAAATAATTGCGTAATTGCTTTATAACACCTATATAAGTTCCATCAAGAAGATATGCTTCCGCATTCTCTACATTTACTCCTCTCGATCTTAGAATTGGTCCCATAAGCCGTCTCTCTAGCCTATTGATCGATAAACCTCCAATCAAATCATTGAATGCGGGCATGATAATTAGCTCTGTATCAGAGATTTTAACCCCCACTTTCTCCTTTAAAACCTTATTCGCATTTTTATTTGCTTTAATGTTTAGATATTTCAAATAAGCTACAGCTAATTTATTTCCGTCACATTTCGCTTTCACCCAAACTTGCCTAACCATCCATAAGCCGATCTTATCCTTAAACATGACTACTGGATGAATATGGCCCATAATCAATACTTTTGAAGAAGATAAAACTTGAGGTGAGGGCCAAGCATGACCATGAAAAAGGCCTATGCGCGTTTTTTTACCTACAACGATTCCTCTGGCAGGCAATATCTTAACCGTTGGCGGTGTGAGTGGAGTTAAGTTTCCATCGTGGTTTCCGAGAATTACAGAAAGATTATTAGTAGCCTTTTGAATGTTCTCGAAAAAATATGGGACACTTCGCCATTCCTCTAAACTTATTTTAGGAATTGATTGCTTTACATCTCCGAGAATTATTACTTGAGTAGGATCAACTTCATCTATAATATTGAAGAGTTTCGTTTGAATTCTAGCAATTTGAGAAGGAATATATATTCCCTTATCAATGAGATCAATTTCCCATCCGATGTGAAGATCACTTATTACTAAAATTTTATCTGAGTTATCTTCGATAAGTAATGCCGGATAAGGCAAAATTGGTTTTATTTTTTTTATCGCCATCGGAGTTCCCAATAAACTAATTAAAAGCCCATGTCTTTTTATTTTGTCGACTTTTATTAAATGAGGTTTTTCAGTCAAATGTCACGAATTACAGTACGCTTATTCGGGCCCTTAAGAGATGTGGCTGAAACAGATACAATTCAGATAAAAATTGAGAATAATACCACATTAATGGATGCCATGCTTTTTCTTGTGGAAAAATATGTGGGCTTAAATGATAAAATCATAGACTTAAAAACTTTTAGAATACACCAAAGCTACAAAATTTTGCTTAATGGACAAAACATAGATTTACAAAACGATTTAAAGATGAAAGTCAGGAATGGAGATGTTTTGGCTCTGCTTCCCCCAGTCGGGGGAGGATAAATTATGAGGTTTTTGTAAAGATTGATTATGGATTTATGAAAAGAAAAATATGTGTGAAAGAGCTGAAATTAATTAAACCGAAATGTTTATTCGAATCTTCTTGAAATTGTCCTATTGGATTTGCCGGCCATAGCAAGATGGGAGACACCCGTACCCATTCTGAACACGGAAGTTAAGCTATCTTGCGTTTGTGTGTTAGTGCAGTGCGAGAGCCTGCGCGAAGCTTGAATGCTGGCAAGTCCATTCAAGTATAATGTCTATACGGTAAAACCAAAAAGTTTAATGAGGAGAGGGGTTTCTTCTTTCATTAAAATTTAACAATAATTCAATTTACTAAACTCATGCTAATGAAATCTGGAGATGATGTAGTGATTTTTACTCAAGTAGGTCAAGGAAACGAATCCATCATTTTTCAAGTAATCTATTTAGCTTCTTTTATGTTCTTCGTATTTTACGGACAAAAGCTTCAAACATTCATAATGCTAAGAGAGATTGGAAATGCTGTAAATCGCCTAAAATCCCTAAAAGAAAAGGCTCGTCAGATAGCTATAACATCTGTAAAAGATGCGGGGAAAGGAGATATTGATCCTACTCCTCGAATTGACCATTTACTAGAATACTTCACTATAATGCCTTCAAGTCTTGACCCCTCCGGAATTGTTCCTAAAATCAATCATTTAATTGATGTACACGATATGAGATTTGAGAATGAGGTTAAACTAATTGCTCCAGAAGCCGATTCGGTCCAATCAAACAATATCAATGGCGTGCTAAGACATACTATCGGTACCAATGCAATATTTCGATTTGTGAGACACTGGTACCTTCTTGGAAAGAAAACTATGAGTTTATACGTCATCATGCAGGTACAGATGCAATTACCGCTAATCATGCAGCTTGCAGAAGCCCTAACCAAATCCGTTAAAGCGTTTGCTGATGGTCAGCCCGTGGGAGACGGAGCAGGCGCCCTCGCAGCCGCGAAAATGATGTACAAATATGAAAAGAGAAAAATTGCTAAAGATGTTGTCGTAGCAGAAATGTCATTCGAAGAGCGTAAAGTGTTTATCCTAAAATCCGAAGGCCCAGGGGCAACTGTAGGTAAACCAAGTGATGCCATTAAAAAGCTTGTAGAGGAAAATAAACAGAAAATCGCAGCTATTATAATGATTGATGCGGCGGGTAAGTATGAAGGAGAAAAAAGTGGCGAAACATCAGAGGGAGCCGGTGCCGCTATCGGTGGAATCGGCGTAGAGGGGTTTGTTATCGAAGAAATCACGTCGAAACATAAAATTCCAGTTCACGCGGTGATCGTTAAGGAATCTCTCGAGGAGGCATATACGTCTATGACCAAAGCAATCCACGACGGTGTTGATGTCGCGGTTGCAAGAGTTAAAAGACTTATCACTGAATTCTCGGAGGAAGGAGACACGATAATAGTGGCTGGCATAGGTAATACAGTTGGAATCGGACAGTGAAGTAATATGATAAGTTTGATAAATAAGCCGGGTACAACATCATTACATAGGATAACACGGTTTATGAGGAGGATTGGCCTCACCAAACAGCCCAAGTCTCCAAATGTAGTTACGAGAATCGAATGTCAGAAATGTGGGTTTCACCAAATCAGAAAGTTTGTTAAAGGCGACTTTGTGCTCAAAAGTGTCAAAAACTGCCAAAAATGCGAAGAACCTATGCTGATAATGGGTATTTACGTAGAAGAAGATAAAACCAAATGAGTTATTGTGTAGTTATTAAACATCCCTTTTCCGTGACTATAACTGTATGCTCTGCTTGAGCTACAATTTTTCCGCGTTTTTCTACCAAGACCGGGTATGAAATTACGTTTTTTCTTAATACCAATTCCTTGAAGGCTTTAGATATTTGGTCCTTTGGTAACATACCATTTAGCCATCTCTTTGAGAAGGGTAATGATCGAAAATTATCTTTTATGATTCCTAAAAGCCGCTTTGCAGCGGTATTTTTTACATTCTTATCTTTTTGGAGACGAAAAATATAATGCTCATTTGAAGCCTGAACTTCACCATAGCCCGAGGGTAGTGTAAGAAATGGTTCGACTGCAAACACATCGTCTACATTAAGTCTTGAAAAGTCAAATTTTGGAACGTTAGGAATCGATTTTCCAGTATGGAGGACATACCTACTCATTTGGTGGCCCGTAAGGTTTCGAATGGGTTTAAAGCCGTACCTCTCAATTATATCTTGAATGGTTTTGCCGATTTGATCTGTTTTGATCCTAGGTTTGATTATTTTAATAGCTTGTTTCAATGCTTCATTGACCGCATAAATCAGGCTATCATATTCTGGGGTTAAACTAACAGTGAAAGCTGTATCAGCGATATATCCGTTAACGTGGACGCCTAAATCTACTTTTACAACTGCTTCCTTCGGGATCGTTTTTACATCACTTGGAGGAGAAGAATAATGGGCAGCTACGTCGTTTATGCATATGTTACAAGGAAAAGCGAGCTCTCCGCCCTTTCTCCTTATAGTGTTCTCCACCTTTTGACAGACTTCGATAATAGGCACGCCTTCTTTTATTGTGTTTCTTATTTCTTTACGAGTTTCTGCGGCTATTTTTCCTGCTTTAATATAACATTCTAATGTATCTTTAGGCAGCAAAGTTCATACATC
Source organism: Candidatus Hodarchaeota archaeon (assembly GCA_016840025.1). The sequence goes on along the minus strand of JAEOTF010000518.1, from coordinate 1,105 downwards.
TCCGATTATACTAACTAATTTAATAATTCCCTATTAAAATGGTGTGATTCACATGCAAACTAAATACAGTAGAGTGGGTATAGGCGGGACATTTGACCTACTTCATAAAGGCCATAAAAAACTAATCATAAAAGCCTTAGAACTCTCTGATCGGGTTATAATAGGATTAACTACTTCGGCAATGCTGAAGAGGTACCCTAAGCTTCACAAAGTAGCAGACTATGAAGAACGAAAAAAAAAACTTATCAATTTTTTAGAGAAAAGAAAAGCTCTTGATAAGGTTCAAATAGTTCCCATAAACGATCCTTATGGACCGGCATTGGATGACTTTATGCTGGATGCTCTCGTTGTAAGTTTCGAAACAGCTGATATGGCAAAGGAGATAAATGAATTGAGGAAAGAAAGAGGTCTTAAACCTCTAAAAATAATTATTATCAACATGATATTGGCCGAAGATAACGTTCCCATTTCCACGACGAGAATTAAGAAAGGGGAAATAGGTCGAGAAGGCCAATTATTTCTTTGAATATTGACGTTTTAAATTGATTTTTTTAAAGATGGAAAAGTTTTAGAAATCTACTCATTAAAGAAAAATGTGGAGCAAATGATATCCGTAAATATTGAGTTTATAGGAATACTTCGCGGGAAGATAGGTAAAAGAAAACACGATGTTGAGCTTGACGATTCAGCAACAATAATGACTCTCATCCAAATGTTAGAAAAACTATTTAAAATAGGTACGCGTGCTACCGGAGAAGCATTGAATCCCGAGGAGGATCTAATAATTCTTGTAAATAGTAAAGAAATCGGTATCCTGAACGGCGTTAATACAGTCTTAAAGGACAATTCGTCAGTAATATTTATCCCAATTTCACATGGTGGTTAAAGCTAGCTAGCTATCGAAATTTAAAGAACCACGCGCTAAATAAAGATTTATTTGTAAGTGTTTGTTAGCTAGCATGTTAAAGCCTTTGGAAAGGCTTCGCAAGAATATGTTGTGCAGAAATTACTACGATCTTCTTAGAATGAAAGTTGTAGATGCGTTTTTTTTGAATAAGTGGAGGAGGAATGTATTGGAAAGGAGACAGAAGATAGCGATAACTTT
>JAEOTF010000016.1 GCA_016840025.1 Candidatus Hodarchaeota archaeon | reverse complement strand
CGAATTTGTGCTTCTACTGGACTAATGGTAACAGTACATAATTCTGTGGGGGCGTTTCCTATCTATAAATGGGGAACAGAAGAACAAAAGGAAAGATATTTATATGATATTGCTACAGGCAAAAAGATTTCTGGTTTTTCTTGGACAGAACCAAATGCCGGCTCAGATGCGCAAGGAATTGAGTGTATCATGATTCAAGATGGTGATGACTTTATTTTAAACGGTTCAAAAATATTTGTAACTAATGGTGCCATAGGTTCTGTAATTTTAATTGGCACCAGATATAAAACAGATAATGGTCAAAACGGAATTGCAACTGTAATACTAGAAAAAGATATGGAGGGGTATGAGATAGGACAACCTGAGGAAAAAATGGGTATGCGGGGAAATATCACCACTAGTTTATATTTTCATAATATTCGGGTACCTAAGGAAAATATATTAGGTTCATTAGGTGAAGGTTTTCGAATCGCAATGCTGACATTAGACGTGGGAAGAATAGGTATTGCCGCTCAAGCATTAGGAATCGCACAAGCTGCTTATGAACATGCTGTAGAATACTCAAAGGGACGAATTCAATTTAAAAGACCTATAGCTCAATTCCAAGGTATTTCATTCAAATTAGCTGAAATGGCAACTAAAATTGATGCTGCAAGGCTGTTAGTATATAGAGCCGCGTATATCAAAGATAAAAAGGATAGATTCTCAAAAGAATCAGCAATGTGTAAATACTATGCAGGTAAAATTGCAAGAGAAATTACACAAGAAGCAATTCAAATTCATGGAGGGTATGGATATATGAAAGACTTACCTCTCGAACGATATCATAGAGACGCAGCTGTAACGACCATTTATGAGGGCACTAATGAAATAATGAAATTAATTATTGCTCAACAAATCTTAAGAGGTAATCTTTGAGATGCTCAAAATATTTGTGTTAATAAAACAAGTTCCAGATCTTCATAATTTGGAAATAGATAGAAGAACAGGCACACTAATACGAGAAGGAGTAGAAAATGTGATAAATCCGGATGATTTGTATGCGTTAGAACTGGGATTGAGTTTAAAAGAACAATATGATGGTGAAATAACTGCTATGACCATGGGACCTCCGCAAGCAGATTTTGCTTTACGGGAATGCTTAGCAATGGGAGTTGATCACGCAATCTTAATAAGTGATCCCATGTTTGCCTATTCGGATACCCTTCAGACAACATTAGTGCTAAAAGAAGCATTTGATAATTTGAAAGATTACGATATAATAATTACAGGAAGCCAAACTTCTGACTCAAGTACAGGTCAAGTGCCTTATCAATTATCTGAAGCACTAGATATCCCACTTATAACAGATATATTCACAATGGAAATAAAAAATAATGAGTTTTATTGTCATAGAAACTTCGGACATGAATCTCAGCACATTCAGACGGGACTTCCCATTATTGTGCGAACACAGAGACATTTTAATGAACCAAGACATATCTCCTTAAAAGGAATAAAAAAAGCATTTGAAAAAGAAATTAAAGTGTATAATTTCGATACGTTTAATTGTCCAGATTATCTTGATGGGTGTAATCAATCACCAACTAGGGTTGTCAAAACAGAAAAGATTATTCTGAAAAGAAAAAACATGGTAATTGAAGGCACTACAAAAGACAAAATTGAACGATTAATACAAATTATGCAAGAACACGGAATTGAAAGAATATGGACAGGGGGGGTCACAAAATGAGTGAAATCGCTGAATATAAGGATGTTTGGGTTTTTACAGAAATTAAAGATCATGTAGAAGTTCATCAATGCGCCTTGGAAATACTAAGTAAAGCAAGAGAAATAGCTGATCATATAGGTCAAAAGGTAGTTGCGATTGTGTTAGCTTTAGAAGCTGAGCAATATTTACCTACAATTGAAGATTACGGCATTGATAAAATTATATCTTTAAGCCATAATGATTTGAAGCACTATCATGAACGTATTTTCACTTCTCTGATATATGATCTTATTGATCAACATAAACCTTCAATTTTCTTGTTTCCATCTACTGAAGTGGGCAATGCTTTAGCAGCACGCTTGGCTTATCGTTGCCGGACTGGTTTAGTAAGTGATGTACTGAATTTAGAATTAAGTGATGATTATGGAAATAATTTATTAATAAGTGATAAACCTGCTTATTTAGGAAATGTTCTGGTTAAAATTATTTGTCCTACAACTCGACCACAGATGTGTACAATTACACAAGGAACTTTTCAGGTTCCTAAACAAAAGGATCTAAAGAAAAATAATGTGGAAATCGTTAAAATGGATTACAATTTTGATAATAGTAAAATTAAGATTAAAATTCTTGGAGCCCCTACACGTAAAGATAAACCCTCTTCTACTCTCTCAGACGCTAAATTCGTTATAGGAGGCGGCCATGGATTAAATTCCAAAGCTAATTTTGACAAGCTCTTTGATTTAGCAAAGTATACTAATGGACAAGTAGGTGGAACAAGACGCCCTATTATGAATGGTTGGATGCCCGAGCATTTACAGATTGGAATTAGTGGAGAAACTATTTTTTCAGATTTATATCTATCCTTAGGAATTTCTGGAGCTATCCAACATGTAGTGGGAGTAACAGATTCTAAAACTATAGTAGCAGTTAATAAGGATCCAAATGCTCCAATCTTTAAAGTTGCTGATTATTGTATTATAGGGGATGCTAAAGAAATATTAGAAGGATTATTAAATCATTATCGAGTGCTAGAATAAATTTTAAAGAAGAACCTCTTCCTTTAATATTGCTACCAGCTCCCCTCTCTCCCCATTTGGTAATGTGGATGTTTCTTTACCAAGCGTATTGTATAAATCT